>JABFXD010000688.1 GCA_013361925.1 Streptomyces sp.
CGTCGAGGCCGTGCACGCGGTCGCGCCGGACGCGCAGATCACGTACGTGGGCGCGGCGTCCTGCTACGACGACGATCTGCTGGACTCCCTCAGCAAGATCGTCGACAACCACCTCGCCGACATCGTCTCCAACTCCTGGGGCGACATCGAGGCCAACCAGACGCCCGACCTCGCGGCCGCCTACGACCAGGTCTTCCAGTTCGGCGCGGTCGAGGGCATCGGCTTCTACTTCTCCTCCGGTGACAACGGCGACGAGGTCGCCAACACCGGCACGAAGCAGGTCGACACCCCGGCCAACTCGGCGTGGGTGACGGCGGTCGGCGGTACCTCCCTCGCCGTCGGCAAGGGCGACAAGTACCTGTGGGAGACCGGCTGGGGCACCGAGAAGGCCACGCTGTCCGCGGACGGCAAGAGCTGGACCAACTTCCCCGGCGCGTTCACCTCCGGTGCGGGCGGCGGCACCAGCAAGACGGTCGCCGAGCCCTTCTACCAGAAGGGTGTCGTCCCGGACGCGCTGGCCAAGGCCAACAACGCGGCCGGTAACCGTGTGGTCCCGGACATCTCCGCGATCGCCGACCCCAACACCGGCTTCAAGGTCGGCCAGACGCAGACCTTCCCGGACGGCTCCGAGAAGTACAGCGAGTACCGCATCGGCGGCACGTCGCTGGCTTCGCCGGTGATCGCGGCGGTGCAGGCGCTGGCGCAGGAGGCCCGGGGCGGTAAGGCGATCGGGTTCGCCAACCCGTCGATCTACGCGAAGTACGGGTCGAAGGTGTACCACGACGTCACGGACAACCCGACGGGGTCGGGGCTTGCGGTGGCTCGCGTGGACTTCGTGAACGGGTATGACGCTACGGACGGTCTGGCGACGTCGGTGCGGTCGCTCGGTAAGGACAGCTCGCTGATCGCGGTCAAGGGGTACGACCCGGTCACCGGCGTGGGCACGCCCACGAACGGTTACGTGGAGTCGTACAAGCGCCGCTAGCGGCGACGGCAAGGCAGCCGATGGGGCGCGGGACGATCATGTCCCGCGCCCCATCGCGTCGCTCTGACGATTACACGGATTACACTGGACGCCGTGCCTCCGACTCCGTTGAACTTCCGGTCGATCTATCAGCACGGCTTCGCGCGGGTGGCCGCCTGTACGGGCCACACCGTCATCGCCGATCCACCCGCCAACGCCGAAGCGGTCCTGCGTCACGCGCGCCGGTGCTCGGACGAAGGCGTCGCGGTCGCGGTCTTTCCCGAGATGGTGCTGTGCGGGTACTCCATCGAGGATCTGCTGCTCCAGGACGCGCTGCTCGACGAGGTCGAGGCGGCGCTCGCGACCGTCGTGGCCGGGTCCGCGGGCCTGCTGCCGGTGCTGGTGGTGGGCGCCCCGCTGCGGCATCGCAACCGGGTCTACAACTGCGCGGTGATCGTGCACCGCGGCCGGGTCCTCGGCGTCGTACCGAAGTCGTACCCGCCGAACTACCGCGAGTTCTACGAGCGTCGGCAGATCGGTGACGGCGCGGACGAGCGCGGCGGGTCGATCCGGGTCGGCGGTGCCGAGGTGCCGTTCGGCGTGGATCTCCTCTTCGAGGCGTCCGACGTGCCCGGCCTCGTCCTGCACGCCGAGATCTGCGAGGACATGTGGGTGCCGGTGCCGCCCAGCGCGGAGGCGGCCCTCGCCGGGGCGACCGTGCTGGTCAACCTGTCCGGCAGCCCGATCACGGTCGGGCGGGCCGAGGACCGCAAGCTGCTGTGCCGTTCGGCGTCGTCGCGCTGTCTGGCCGCCTACGTCTACGCGGCGGCCGGGCTCGGCGAGTCGACCACCGACCTGTCCTGGGACGGCCAGACGATGGTCTACGAGAACGGCGTGCTGCTCGCGGAGACGGAGCGGTTCCCGCTCGGGGACGAGTACGCGGTGGCCGACGTGGACCTCGATCTGCTGCGGCAGGAGCGGCTGCGGATGGGCACGTTCGACGACAACCGCCGTACGCACGGGGCCCGCACGGGCGACTTCCGCACGGTGGGCTTCGAGCTGGACCCGCCGCTCACCGACCTGGGGCTGCGGCGGCGCCTGGAGCGCTTCCCGTTCGTGCCGGCCGACGCCGCCCGGCTCGCCCAGGACTGCTTCGAGGCGTACAACATCCAGGTCCAGGGCCTCCAGCAGCGGCTCGCCTCGATCGGCGGCTCGAAGGTCGTCATCGGTGTCTCCGGCGGTCTGGACTCCACCCACGCGCTGATCGTCGCCGCCCGCGCCATGGACCGCGCCGGGCGCCCGCGCAGCGACATCCTGGCCTGGACACTGCCCGGCTTCGCCACCAGCGACCACACGAAGGACAACGCGCACAAGCTGATGAACTCCCTCGGCGTCACCGCGGCCGAGCTGGACATCACGCCGACCGCGCGGCTGATGCTGGCGGAGATGGGGCATCCGTTCGCGTCCGGCGAGCCGGTGTACGACGTCACCTTCGAGAACGTCCAGGCGGGCCTGCGCACCGACTATCTCTTCCGCCTCGCCAACCAGCGCGGCGGCATCGTGCTCGGCACCGGTGACCTCTCCGAGCTGGCGCTCGGCTGGTCGACGTACGGCGTGGGCGACCAGATGAGCCACTACAACGTCAACGGCGGCGTGCCGAAGACGCTGATCCAGCACCTCATCCGGTGGGTCATCAGCAGCGGCCAGTTCGGCGAGGAGACCGGTAGGACCCTCGCCGCGATCCTCGACACGGAGATCAGTCCGGAGCTGGTGCCGGGTGAGGAGATGCAGTCGACGGAGTCGAAGATCGGCCCGTACGCGCTGCACGACTTCACGCTCTTCCACGTCCTGCGCTACGGCTTCCGCCCGTCGAAGATCGCCTTCCTGGCGTGGCACGCCTGGCGGGACGCCGAGGCCGGCGCGTGGCCGCCCGGGTTCCCCGAGGCCAAGCGGGTGGCGTACGACCTGCCGGAGATCGCCAAGTGGCTGGCGGTCTTCTGCCGCCGCTACTTCGGCTTCGCCCAGTTCAAGCGCTCGGCGATGCCCAACGGCCCGAAGGTCTCCGCGGGCGGCTCGCTGTCGCCCCGCGGTGACTGGCGTGCGCCGTCGGACAGTTCGGCGCGGGCGTGGCTGCGGGATCTGGAGCGGTTCGAGGAACTGGCAGCCGATCGCTGACACTCAGAGCAGTTCCCGCGGGGCGCGCAGCGCGTGCCAGAGGCCGGCCGCCAGGGACAGGACGACCACACCGAAGAACAGCCAGAACAAGAACTCGGCGCCGCTTGCGAGTTCGTAGGTGGTGCCGTCCTCCCAACGGCAGTACGCCCGCGGTGGAAACACCGTGGAGACGCCCCTGACGGCCCCGTCGCCCAGGATGCCCTTGCGCATGGGCTCCCTGGGGCACGGGGCCGTGTCGGGGAAGAGGACGGCGTCGTCCGCCGTCACGACGACCAGCCACGTTCCCGCCGCGAGCGGCGCCGCCCAGAAGACGGCGCTGCGCACGGCCCATGGCAGCCGGGGCAGCGCGAGCCAGCCGCGCAGGGCGACCTGGCAGACGACGAGGGTCACGAAGACCACGAGTAAGGTCACGTCGCCGTCCGCCCGGGGCGCGTTGCTCGCTGCATCGGCTCACCCCATCAGCACCGGGACCGGCGAGCTGTGGCGGAAGCCACTCCTCCGGCCACAGCCGCGTCACAGCCGGCGAGGCACCGGCCGCCCAGCCTCTCGCACCCGCGCTGCGCGTCGGGGGTACGACGGCTCAGTGCCGCAGCAGTTCCGCGGCCTGCGGCAGATGCGCCGCCACCACCCGCTCGCGTACCGCCACCGGCATCCGGCGCCGGTCCACCGCGTACGCCACGCCCGCCACCGCGAGCCCCAGCACCGCCAGCACCGCGCCCGCCAGCGCCGGGGAGGTGACCCCGAACCCGGCGGCCAGCGCGAGGCCGCCGATCCACGCACCGCCGGCGTTCGCCAGGTTGAAGGCGGCCTGGTTGGCGGAGGAGGCCAGTGAGGGGGCCGAGGCGGCCTTCTCCATGACCATCAGCTGGAGCGGCGAGCCGGTGACGAAGGCGGCCACGCCGAGCAGGACGACGCCCGCGGCGGCGCTCACCGGCGTGCTCATCAGCAGCGGGAAGGCGCCGAGGACGACGACCAGCGAGACCAGGCCGCCGAACAGGGTCGCCCGCATCGCGTGGTCGGCCAGCCGTCCGCCCAGCAGGTTGCCGGCCGTCGCGCCCACGCCGAACAGCGCGAGCAGCAGCGTGACGCTGGTGTCGGCGTACCCGGCGGAGTCGGTCAGCATCGGCGTGATGTAGCTGTACGCGGAGAAGAGCGCGCCGAAGCCCGCGACGGTCGTGCCGAGGGCCAGCCAGACGGGGAGGGACTTGAGAGCCGCGAGCTCGCCGCGCAGACCCCCGTGTGCCGGCGCCGGCTTGTCGTGCGGGATCAGCGCCGCCAGGGCCGCGATCGCGGCGAGGCCGATGGCGCTCACCCCGAGGAAGGTGGCCCGCCAGCCGAGGTGCTGGCCCATGAGCGTGGCGACCGGCACGCCGGCGATGTTGGCGACGGTCAGCCCGAGGAACATCAGCGACACCGACCGGGCCTTGCGCTCGGGCGCGACCATGGTCGTGGCGACGACCGCGCCGACGCCGAAGAAGGCGCCGTGCGGCAGGCCGCTGGCGAAGCGGGCGAGCAGCAGCCAGTGGTAGTCGGGCGCGAAGGCGGAGGCCGCGTTGCCGGCGACGAACAGGGCCATCAGCGCGATGAGGACCGTACGGCGGGACATGCGCGCGGTGACCGCGGCGAGCAGCGGGGCGCCGATGACGACGCCGAGCGCGTACGCCGAGACCAGGTGGCCGGCGGTGGGGAGGGAGATGTTCAGGTCGTCGGCGACCTCGGGCAGCAGGCCCATCATGACGAACTCGGTGGTGCCGATCCCGAAGGCGCCCACGGCGAGGGCGAGCAGGGCGAGGGGCATGGAGGTGCCTGTGCCTTTCAAGGTCAAGTTCCGCGGCGCTTATGTTCAGCTACGGAACAAAGCCTTTCGGGCCCAGTATTCCATACGGTCAGGACGAGGTGTCGACCGTCACACGGGCCGCCACCGGAAGGTGGTCGCTGCCCGTCTCCGGCAGGGTCCACGAGGTCTCCGGCTCGACGCCCTTGACCAGGATCTGGTCGATCCGCGCCATCGGGAACGAGGCCGGCCAGCTGAACCCGAACCCGCTGCCCGCCGCGCCCTGGGTGGAGCGCAGCTGGGAGGTGACGGCGTTGAGGGCGCGGTCGTTCATCGTGCCGTTGAGGTCGCCCAGCAGCACGACCCGCTCCAGCGGCTCGTCGGCGATGGCCTCGCCCAGCGCGTCGGCGCTCTTGTCGCGCTGCCGGGCCGTGAACCCGGCCTCCATCTTCACCCGCACCGACGGCAGATGGGCGACGTAGACCGCGACCTGCCCGGCGGGCGTGGTCACCGTGGCCCGCATGGCCCGGGTCCAGCCCAGCTTGATGTCGACGGGCTTCACCCCGGTCAGCGGGTACTTGCTCCACAGTCCGACGGTGCCCTGCACCGAGTGGTACTTGTACGTCCCCGCCAGCGCCTTCTCGTACGTCGGGACCGCCGCGGAGGTCAGCTCCTCCAGGGCGAGGACGTCGGCGCCGGACGCGGCGACGTCGCGGGCGGTGTCGGCCGGGTCGGGGTTGTCGGCGTTGACGTTGTGGGTGGCCACCGTGAGGTCGCCGCCGGAGCCGGCCTTGTCGGTGAGCAGCCCGCCGAAGAGGTTCAGCCACACGACCGCCGGGAGCAGGATCGCGATCAGGGCGGTCGCCGACTTGCGGACGACGGCGAGGACCAGCAGGACGGGGACGGCGAGGCCCAGCCAGGGCAGGAAGGTCTCGGTGAGACTGCCGAGGTTGCCGATGCGGTTGGGGATCCGTGAGTGCATCAGCATGACCAGCGCGAGGAGCAGTGCCAGCGCGGCGATGACCAGTCCGCGCCGCCAGATCCGCGGGTCGCCCCGCCAGCCGCCGAGCAGCGCGTCCCGCAGGCGTCGGAGCCTGGATCCCCGGCGCTCGGGCCCCGAGCCGCCGTTGTCCGTCTCCTCCATGTACGCCTGCTGCGCCATACCGCGTCGCCTCACTGCCTGCCGTGCATCCGTCCGTCCCCCCGGTACCTCAAGACCCTAGGGGATGATCGGTTCTGATCCCGCCGTCCCATGACGGCCGTACCCGCACGAGGACGTACAAGTCACCGTCCGAAGTTCCGAACACGGCCGGGGAAAGCGCGGTCTGTGACGAAACGCGCACACGAGGGTTACGGGGTCGGCGAACTGACGGGCGGTGAGCTGACGGGACGTAGCCCTTCGAGGATGGTGTCGACGATCTGCTCGGACAGCCCCTCGGGGAGGTCGGCGTCCGGGCGCATGAAGGTGCGCACCAGCATGGGGCCGACGAGCATGTCGTTGACGAGTTCCAGGTCGACGTCGGCGCGGAGTTCGCCGTTGTCCCGGCCGCGGCGCAGGACCTCGATGCCGACGCGGCGCCGGGGGGCGATGGCGGCGTCGTGGTAGGCGCACCAGATCTTCGGGCTGCTCTTCATCTGGGCGTGGACGTTGTGCAGGATCACCGAGGTCCGGCGGACGAGCCCGCGCTGCCGCAACGACTCCAGCAGCACGACGAGGTCGTCCCGCATGGAGGTGCCGGGCAGCACCGGGTCCGGTGGTTCGGCCGTCCGTACGACGTCGACGAAGAGCTCCTCCTTGCCGCTCCAACGCCGGTAGATCGCGGCCTTGCCGACCCCGGCGGTACGCGCGATCCGCTCGATGGAGAGCTCCGCGAGCGGCACCCCTTCCTCCAGCAACTTCATCACCCCCTCGACGATGGCCCGCTCCACGGCCTCACTGCGTGGCCTGCCGCGGGTGGGCCCGGCCCCCGGGGCGCCCGGCCGCCGAGAGGACGCCCCCACGCCGCCCGGCTGCCGAGCGGGCTCCGCCAGGTCGCTCTGCTGCCCGGGGGCCCGTGTCGGCTCTCCCGTCCGCCGGGGGGCTCCCGACCGGGCCGGGGTGCCTTTGGCGTCGGCGAGGCTGGTCACGTGGGTGGGTCCCTTCTGTGGTGTGGGGTGATTTTCCCCCGTACGCACGCGCGCGTGCCTCGGCTACTCCGCCGCGGTGACCAACTCCCGCCCCTGCGCGTCCTTTTCGTCGGTGGGAGGCTTGCCCGGCAGGAACACGGCGACCACGACCG
>JABFXD010000341.1 GCA_013361925.1 Streptomyces sp.
ACTCCTCGCGGAAGTGGCCGCCGCAGGACTCGGCGCGGTGCAGCGCGTCGAGGCACATCAGCTCGGCGAGCTCCAGGTAGTCGACGATCCGGTTGGCCTTCTCCAGCGACTGGTTGAACTCCTCGCCGGTGCCGGGGACCTTGATGCGGCGCCAGAACTCCTCGCGGATCTGCGGGATGCGCTCGAGCGCCTTGCGCAGACCGGCGTCCGTACGCGCCATTCCGCAGAACTCCCACATCAGTTCGCCTACTTCGCGGTGGAAGGAGTCGGGGGTGCGGTCGCCGTCGACGGACAGGAGCAGGTTGAGCCGGTCCTCGGTCTCGGCCAACACCTCCTGTACGGCGGGGTGTTCGGCGCTCACCTCACCCTGGTTCGGGTTGCGGGCGAGGTAGTCGTTGATGGTCGCGGGGAGGACGAAGTAGCCGTCGGCGAGCCCCTGCATCAGCGCGGAGGCGCCGAGCCGGTTCGCCCCGTGGTCGGAGAAGTTGGCCTCGCCGATCGCGAACAGGCCGGGGACGGTGGTCTGGAGGTCGTAGTCGACCCACAGCCCGCCCATCGTGTAGTGCACGGCGGGGTAGATCCGCATCGGGACCGTGTACGGGTCCTCGTCCGTGATCCGCGCGTACATGTCGAAGAGGTTGCCGTACTTGGCCTCGACGGCCTTGCGTCCCATGCGCTGGATGGCGTCGGCGAAGTCGAGGTAGACCCCCTGCCCGCCCGGGCCGACGCCGCGTCCCTCGTCGCAGACGTTCTTCGCGGCGCGGGAGGCGATGTCACGGGGCACGAGGTTGCCGAAGGACGGGTAGATGCGCTCCAGGTAGTAGTCGCGCTCGTCCTCGGGGATCCTGTTCGGCGGCCGGTCGTCGCCCTTGGCCTTCGGCACCCAGATCCGGCCGTCGTTGCGCAGCGACTCGCTCATCAGCGTCAGCTTGGACTGGTGGTCGCCGGTGCGCGGGATGCAGGTGGGGTGGATCTGGGTGAAGCAGGGGTTGGCGAAGTAGGCGCCGCGCCGGTGGGCCCGCCAGACGGCGGTGGCGTTGGAGTTCATCGCGTTGGTCGACAGGTAGAAGACGTTGCCGTAGCCGCCGCTGGCGAGGACGACGGCGTCCGCGAAGTAGGTGTCGATCTTCCCGGTGATCAGGTCCCGCGCCACGATCCCGCGCGCCCGCCCGTCGACGACGATCAGGTCGAGCATCTCGGTCCGCGGGTGCATCTCGATGTTCCCGGCGGCGATCTGCCTGCTGAGCGCCTGATAGGCGCCGAGCAGCAGTTGCTGACCGGTCTGGCCGCGGGCGTAGAAGGTCCGCGAGACCTGCACCCCGCCGAAGGACCGGGTGTCGAGCAGCCCGCCGTACTCGCGGGCGAACGGCACGCCCTGGGCGACGCACTGGTCGATGATCTCGACGGAGATCTGCGCGAGCCGGTGGACGTTGGACTCACGGGCCCGGAAGTCGCCGCCCTTGACGGTGTCGTAGAACAGCCGGTGCACGGAGTCGCCGTCGTTGCGGTAGTTCTTGGCCGCGTTGATACCGCCCTGCGCGGCGATGGAGTGGGCGCGGCGCGGGGAGTCCTGGTAGCAGAACTGGACGACGCGGTAGCCCTGTTCGGCGAGCGTGGCGCCGGCCGAACCGCCCGCCAGCCCCGTTCCCACCACGATCACGGTGTGCTTGCGCCGGTTGGCCGGGTTGACCAGCTTGGCCTCGAAACGGCGCGTGTCCCAGCGCTCGTTGACGGGCCCCGAGGGCGCCTTGGTGTCGACGACCGGTGCGCCGGTCGCGTACTCCGCGTAAGAGGTCATGTTCAGCTCACCACTCCGGTCATGACGCCCACGGGCACGGCGATGAAGCCGGCCGTGAGCAGCAGCGCGAGGACGTTCGCCGTGGTCTTCAGGGCGCGGTCGCGGGTGCGGCTGCCGGCGCCGAGGGTCTGTGCGGCGCTCCAGAAGCCGTGCCGGACGTGCAGGCCCAGAGCCAGCATCGCGACGATGTAGATGACGTTGCCGTACCAGGTGGAGAAGGTGTCCACCACGTTCTGGTACGGGTGGCCCTCCTGGAAGCCGCCCGTGTGCACGGTGCCGGTCGTCAGGTCGAGGAGGTGCCAGACGATGAAGAGGCCGAGGATGATGCCGCCCCAGCGCATGGTGCGGGTCGCGTAGCTCGCCCGCTGCTTCTTGTGCACGTACTTGGTGGGGCGAGCCTTGATGTCGCGGCGGCTGAGCTGGTACGCCGAGGTGGCATGGGCGACGACCGCGACCACCAGCACCACGCGGATCAGCCACAGCGTCCACTCGTAGTGCATGAAGGGCTCACCCACCGTGCGCAGCCAGTGCGCGTAATGGTTGAACTCCCCCGCCCCGAAGAAGATCTTCAGGTTGCCGATCATGTGGACGACCAGGTACAGCAGCATGATCAGCCCGCTGACCGCCATCACGGTCTTCTTGCCGACGGAGCTGTCCCACACCGTACGTGCCATGGACGGTCGTCGGTCCGTCCGCGTTGCCAGAGCCATGAGTCAAGACGCTAGAGCCGAACAGCCCGATCGGTCCAAGACATGGAACAGCTTGATTCCATAGACTACGACTATCGTACGAGAATGCAGTTCACGCAGCTCCAGTACTTCGTGGCGGTCGCCGAGACCCGGCACTTCACCCGGGCCGCGGATCTGGTCCATGTCGCCCAGCCGTCGCTCTCCCAGCAGATCAAGGCGCTGGAGCGGGAGCTGGGGGCGGATCTGTTCCTCCGGGCCCGGGGCAACATCACCCTCACGGACGCCGGCGAGGCCCTGCTCCCGCTGGCCCGCCGCATCCTGGCCGACGCGGACACGGCCCGGCACGAGGTGCAGGAACTGGTCCAGCTGCGCAGCGGCCGGGTCCGCCTGGGCGCGACCCCGAGCCTGTGCACCGGACTGCTCCCGGACGTGCTCCGCGCCTTCCACGACCGCTATCCCGGCATCCGCCTGCTCATCGAGGAGGGCGGCTCCCACGACCTGGTCCGTGAACTGGCCCGCGGCGCCCTTGACCTCGCGCTGGTCGTCCTCCCGCTCCCGACCCCGTCCCCCGCGCTGACCACGGTGGAGCTGCTGCGGGAGGACCTGGTGGTGGTGTCGTCCCCGGAGGCCCCCAAGCCGGGCGCCGGCCGCCGCACCGTACGCGTCGCCGACCTGGAGGGCGAACGCCTGGTGATGTTCCGGCACGGCTACGACCTGCGCGAGCTGACGGTGGCCGCCTGCCGCGCGGAGGGCTTCGAGCCGGACTTCGCGGTCGAGGGCGGCGAGATGGACGCGGTGCTCGGGTTCGTGCGGGCGGGGCTGGGCGTGGCCGTCGTCCCCCGGATGGTGGCGGCACGTTCCGGACGGGGCCTGCGGGTCACCCCCCTCACCCGCCCCGGCCTGCACCGCACCATCGCCCTGGCCCACCGCAGCGACGTGGCCCCGCCGCGAGCCGCCCGGGAGTTGCAGCGGATGCTGCTCGAAAGGTGACGGCCCCCTAACGCGCCCTGCGCTCCGCCGCGGCCTGGCGTACGGCGTCCAGCGGGATCCCCGCCTGTTCGCACAGCGTGGCCAGGTCGAAGTAGATCGTCTCGCCGGCCATGAGGCCCTGGCTGAAGGGGACGATGTTGGCGAAGGGCACCTCGAAGGCGCCCCCGCCGGGCGGCACACCGAGCCAGTCGCCCAGGCTGGTGCCGCGCAGGGTTCCCCACACGGTGATGACCTCGTCACCGAAGGCGATGCCCTCGTCCTGCGGGGAGAGGTCCGGGAAGGCGATGAAGTACTGCTGTTCGTACGCGGCTCGCACCGCGGCCCGCCCCTGACTGCGCAGCCCCAGGGCCTGGGTCTCCAGGAAGCAGTCGTCGGCGAAGGTCTGCAGGACCGAGTCGATGTCGCGCGCCGCCTCGGCCTCGCGGTGGGCCTCGAAGAGCCGACGCATGTTGGTGATGTCCATGTCCGCGCTCCCTCCGCTCAGGGTGCCGGTGGCCCCTCTTCGATCGTAGGAAGGGGGGCACCGCACAGCCACCGCTCAGGTCAGCGCGCGGCCCTCACCCCGTCGCGTCCACCAGCGCCAGTTCGTGCAGTCGGTCCGGTGGGCCCGGGCGGGCGTAGTACCAGCCCTGGGCCGTGTCGCAGCCCAGTATGCGGAGCTGCTCGGCCTGGGCGCCGGTCTCCACGCCCTCGACCGTGACCGCGAGGTCCAGGCTGTGGGCGAGGGAGACGATGCCTTCGACGATCTTGAGGTCGACGGGGTCGGCCGGGAACTGCTGCATGCTCTGGGTGAAGGAGCGGTCCAGCTTGAGGATGCTCACCGGCAGGCGGCGCAGGTTCGCCAGGTTCGAGTAGCCGGTGCCGAAGTCGTCCAGGGCGATGTCGACGCCCATCTCGGCCAGCCGGCGCAGGGGCTTGAGCAGATCGTCGTCCGCGCCGATCAGCGCCGACTCGGTGACCTCCAGGCACAGCGCGTCCGGGTCGACACCGGTGCGCTCCAGGATGTCCACCGTGTCCTGCACCAGGCCGGGGTGGGTGAGCTGGCAGGGCGACAGGTTGACGTTGATGCGCAGGGGGCCGGCGTCCGTGTGGCGTTCCCGCCAGTCGCGGGCCTGGCGGACGGACTGTTCCAGGACCCAGCGGCCCAGTGGAACGATCAGGCCCGTGTGCTCGGCGAGCGGGATGAAGCGGTCGGGGCCGAGCACGCCGTGCTGCGGATGCAGCCAGCGGACCAGGGCCTCGGCACCGCGGACGCTGCCGTCGCCGAGATGGACCAGCGGCTGGTACTCGATGAAGAACTCGCCCCGGTCCAGGGCGGTCGGCAGGGCGGTGGTCAGGCCGTGCCGGGTGATGGCGCGGGCGTCCGCCTCCGCGTCCGCCAGCTCGAAGCGGTTGCCGCCCGAGGCCTTGGCCCGGTACATCGTGATGTCGGCGCTGCGCAGCACCTCCGCCGCGCTGCGCTCCCCCGCCGGGCCCTCGACGATGCCGATGCTCCCGCGCACGGTCAGCTCACGGCCGTCGACACTGATCGGGGCGATGAGCGCGTGCATGATCCGGGAGGCCAGCTCGTCGACCTCGCGCTCGGTGTCGGTCCCCGTCGTCAGCGCCACGAACTCGTCACCGCCCAGACGGGCGACCATCTCCCCGGGCGCGGTCGTGCACGACTGGAGCCGGTCGGCCACCTCGACGAGCAGCCGGTCACCGGCCGCGTGGCCGAGACTGTCGTTGATGGTCTTGAAGCCGTCGAGGTCGAGATAGCACAGGCCGAACCGCTGGCCCTCGCCCGCGCCGAGCGCCTTCTCCAGGCGTTCGAAGAAGAACGTGCGGTTGGGCAGGCCGGTGAGCGCGTCGTGGGTGGCCTCGTAGCGCAGCCTGAGGTTGAGCAGCCGGCGCTCGGTGGTGTCCTCCATCAGCGCCAGCTGGTACTGCGGGGCGCCGTCCGCGTCGCGCAGCAGGGAGACCGTCAGGTTGGTCCACAGGGCCGTTCCGTCGGGGCGGGAGAACGCCTTCTCGACGTGGTAGTGCTCGCGCTCGCCGCGGACCAGCTCGTCGTAGAGGGTCCAGGTCTGGGGCGCGTCCTCGGGGTGGGTCCACTCCGCCACGTTCCGGCCGAGCATCTTCTGCTCGGTGATGCCGAACATCCGCAGCAGTGCTTCGTTCACCTGGAGGATGTTGCCTTCGAGGTCGGCCATGCCGATTCCTATGGCCGCGCCCTCGAAGACCGCGCGGAAGCGGGCCTCGCTCGCGTGCAGCGCCTGTGCGACCACGCCCTGCGCCTTCAGGGCGGCCGCGGAGATCGCCTCCTGCTCGGCCAGCGTCCGCTCCCGCAGGGCCTGCGCGAACCCGGCGGCCATGGCGTGCTGGAGCCGTGAGGCGCGCACCCGCAGATCCTCCTGGTCGCCTTCGCCGCCGCAGTACAGCACCAGGTAGGCGTCGACGCAGTCCAGCGTCCGGCTCAGCGCCTCCGGGTCGGTGCAGTGCACCGTGACGAGGGCGGCCCCGACGGACCTGCCCGCGTCGGCGTCGAAGGTCCTGGTCCGCAGCGCCTCGCTCAACCGGCGGGCCAGCGGCAGGAGTTGCGCCTCGAACTCGGGCCGGGTCGAGGACGTCGTGGTCACCGGGAACACCGCCCGGCTCCAGATCGTCGCGAACCGGCGCAGTCTGTCCTCCGGCCCGTCCGGCTCGGCGCTCACGCGCTGCGTCCGACGCCGGCGAACCCGGAGAACGCCCAGGGATCCTCGTCGTCAGGGTCCCAGGTCTCCGTCTCCGGCCGCCAGCGCGGCATCGGCACCAGTCCCGGTTCCACCATGTCGTACCCCTCGAAGAACCGCGCGATCTCGTCGCGCGAGCGCATGATCAGCGGGTTGCGGATGTCCTTGTACACGTCCACCGCACCCCCGGCCCGCTCCGCCGGCAGCGGGATTCCCTCGTACGAGGCATGCGTGAGCACCAGCAGGCTGCCGGGCGCGAGCGCGTCGCGCAGTTCGGCCACCGCCCCGTACGGGTCGTCCTCGTCTTCCACGAAGTGCAGTATGGCAACGAGAAGCAGGGCCACCGGCCGCTTCAGGTCGATCAGTTGCTGTACTTCGGCGCTCGTGACGATCTCCTGCGGCTTGCGCAGATCCGCGGCGACGACCCCCGTCCCCTCGTTCCCGGCGAGGACGGCCTGGCTGTGGGCGACGGCCACCGGGTCGTGGTCGACGTAGACGACACGGGCGTCGGGGTCGGCGGACTGGGCCACCTCGTGGACGTTGCCGAAGGTCGGGATGCCCGAACCGATGTCCAGGAACTGGGAGATGCCCTGGTCGACGGCGAAGCGGACCGCACGGCGCATGAACGCCCGGTTCGCCTGCATGATCTTGGGCAGCCCCGGCATGAACTCCATCGCCTTGCGAGCGGCTTCCCGGTCGACCTCGAAGTTGTGCGAACCGCCCAGGTAGTAGTCGTAGATCCGCGAGACACTGGGCACCGAGATGTCGATGCTCCGTGGGGCCCAGGCGGGACGCTCCATCTAGCTCTCCAAGGCTTCAGGCGATCCGGTGTTCGAGCTGAGGCTACTGATCGCCTGCCAAAGGAGCGAGCCGAAACGGAAATTGACCGTCCGTTCCCGGTCACTGCCTGCGGCACGTGCCGAGTTGACCTTGCCATAGAAGCGGTGAATCACGGCAAACCGGTCCGCCCCCTGCGCGCGGTGCGCAGGGGGCGGACGGGTCA
>JABFXD010000452.1 GCA_013361925.1 Streptomyces sp.
CTGGCGGCCGTCGACGGTGACGTGCCACGAGTCGGCGCCGAAGGTGCGGCCGGCCGAGGTCTTGATGCCGCGGATGTGGCGGCCTCGGTAGGTCTCGTCGAAGGCGATCTCGCCGGGGTTGTCCGCGCTGTGCGGCGGCCGGGAGGCGGCGACGAGCGGCGCGAGCGCCAGCGCCCCGGCCGCGGCGAACAGCCCGCGCAGGACGTCCCGTCGGCCACCACCCCGTACGGCGCCCCGTACGGCGTCCGGTACCGGGCCGGGTCTGGCCTGGCCGCCCGCCACGGGATCTGCCCCGACGGCCACACCACTCGCCACCGCGCCCGCCGCGCTCCCGGCCACTCCGCCGACACTGACGACCATCCTGTGCTCCTCCCGGTTGGGTTGATCCGTAGCGGTAACCGCCAAGGAGCCCGCACGGTCACCGTCCGGTGGTCCGGACGGAGCCGTACGGGCTCCCGGGAGGGTGGATATCCGCGCCAGACTGCGGGCTACGGGTGCCGGGCCGCCGCTACAGGCCGGGGCCCGCCACCAGGTTCGCGCCCGGCACCGTCTGCAGGACCGGCGTGAGCACGCCCACCTGCGGCAGCTTCGGCTCGGGCAGACCGAAGTTGTCGGCGTTCGGCGCCGTCAGCGGGGCGTCGAGGGTCAGGCCCGGGGCGAGGGTGCGCAGGTCGGAGGCCGGGGCGCCGACGCCGACGTGGTCGAAGTCGTCGCCGAGGAGGTGCGGCAGGGGTGCGCGCAGACCCGCGCCGGGCAGCCCGCCGGTGACCGGGAGCTGCGGGATGACGCGCTCGGGGATGAGCCGCCCCTCGACATAGCGCGGGCCTTCGGGGGCGCCGGGCATCGGCAGCGGGATCTCGCCGCCGATCTTGGGCAGCTCCACGTTGAGGGACTTCTCGACGCCGTCCAGCGGCACCGGGACGGGGACCGTGTCCACCGCCGCGGCGGGGGTCGCGGTGGCGCCCACCGCGGCAGCGACGCCCGTGATGACGGCGGCAAGGGTTCCTCGGGTGGTCGACTTCATGTCAGGTACGGTCCCTTTCAGGATTCGGCGGGCTCAACGTCCGTACCGCACAACGATGCCGAGGCGGCCATCAGCGCAAGATTCCCCCGACTGCCGCAGTAGTACGACGGCCTGTTGGTCAGCTCGTCCAGAAGTCCCACCATCGGGTCAGGATCAGCATCCCGACGATCCCGAGGTGCAACACCGGCAGTACCCAGGTGAACTCACCGAGGAAGGCCCGCAACCAGGTGGGCGCGGGCAGGAACTGATGCCGTACGACGAACGAGGCGACGTACCAGAACAGCAGGATCGTGGCGGCCCACGCCAGACAGCACCACAGGCACAGGGCGTTGATCCGGTACAGCGACTGGAACTGCAGCCACGACACGAACCCGATGCCGAAGAGGCAGCCCGCGAGGAGGCCGAGCCAGTACCAGCCGGGGAAGCGCGCCCCGGCCAGCAGGCTGACGCCGACGCAGATCACGACGGCGTAGGCGACCAGGCCCAGCATCGGGTTGGGGAACCCGAAGGCGGAGGCCTGGTCGCTGCGCATGACGCTGCCGCAGGACACCACGGGGTTCAGACTGCAGCCGGGCGTGAAGTCCGGGTCCTCCAGCAGCTTGAACTTGTCGAGGGTGATGACCCAGGAGGCCAGCAGCCCGGCGGCCCCGGTGAGCACCAGCAGTACGGCGAACCCGCGGCTGCCCCCTGCGGTGCGCACGGTCAACCGCGCAGGCTGCGGGCGGGCAGGACGACGTGCGCGGCGGCGTTCAGCGTCTCGTCGGCGCCGGCGAAGGCGGCGAGGGCCTCCGGCTCCACGGGCTTGCCCGGCTGGGCCTCGGGCCAGGGGCGGGTGGTGAACACGAAGTAGGCGAAGCCGCGTTCGGCGACCGCCTCCAGCCACTCCGGCGGCGGGGTGCACTGGGCGTTGAAGCCGGGCATGTTGACGACGGCCGTGCCGGACTCGACGAGCAGGCTGACCGGCAGGCTGGGGCGGGCGTTGCCGTCGACGAGGTCGCCGCCGACGGGCAGGCCGTTGTTCTCCAGCAGCGCTTCCACGGCGGCCGTGGAGGCCTCCGGTCCGGCCGCGGCGTCCCCGAGGGTGTAGGCGAGGAGATAGGGCATGTCGCCGTCGGGGGCCTCGCCGCTCCAGGCCATGACGACGAGCGTGCCGAGGTCGGCGGCGTTGAAGGGGCGGGTCTGGCTTGAGGTTGAGGTCACCGCGCGACCATATCGACGGGTCCGAATGGGTTCCGGTCCGTTCTCACCCGACCGGGCGACACCCCGCACACGGTCCACACGATCGAGGGATGTTTTCTCGAACACGCCGTGAAAAAACACACCGTGAAAACACCGGGAAAAACAAAGGGCCGATTCCGTACGACGCGGAATCGGCCCCTGTGCGACAGGCGCGGTCAGGCACGGTCAGGCGCGGAACACCTCAGCCGCCCACGGGCAGACCGCCGAGCAGCCCGCTGGAGTTCAGCGTGGCGGTCGCGCCCTTCACGGTGTTGAGCACGGAGTCCTTGTTCTCGGTGTCGAGCGCGTTCGACTGGTGCTGGAGCGGCATCACGTCGGCCGGGGCGAGCTGACCGCTGGTGAGCGTGTTCACGGCGCCGGTGAGGCTGGTGGGCGTGACGTCGGCGGTGCTGTAGGCGAACGCGGGCGCGGCGGCGCTCGCGAGGGCCACGGAACCGGCAACAACAGCGGCAGCCTTCAGGGACTTCATCGTGTTCCTTTCAGAGTGAATTCTGACGCCGTGCCTAACGATTCTCCTACGGCCCGGAAACCCCGTACGCAGAAATTTTCTGCAACCCGAAAGACCAAAGAAAGAACAATAGGAAAACAAAACAGCCGTGGTACGGGCCGGCGGGCCCGCACCACGGCTGAGGCGGCGGTCAGGAGGTGGGCAGCAGGCCGCCCACGGTGTCGGTGGCGCCGCCGACGGCACCGGTCGCGGCGCCGGTGTCCACCGGCAGGGGCACCGGGAGCGGCAGCGGCAGTCCGCCGCCGAGCAGCAGCGCGAGGATGGCGTTGAGGAGCTTGCCGACCACCGCTGTCGCGGCCGGGACCACCTTGGTGGGGTCGCCGCCGGTGGCCGCCGCGAGCAGGTCGCTGACCGCCTGCTGAAGGGCGGTGAGCGCGTCGCCGACGGCGTCCGCGGACGGCGCCTTGGAGTCGTCGCCGCTCTTGGTCGCGGGCAGCGGCAGCAGCCCGGTGACCGGGGCGGTCGCGGCCGGCGGGGTGGTCGGGGCGGCGGCGGTGGCCGGCGGGGTCGTCGGCGTCACGGGGGTCTCCGGGACCGGGACCGGGGCCGCGGCCGTGATCTTGGCGATGGCCGCCTTCACGCCGTCGAGGAGCTGGGTCGCCTGTTCGGGCGTGATCTGGCCGTCGTCGGCCTTGAGCACGGTGTTCAGTACGTCGGTGACCGGGGTGAGCAGGCCCCCGAGGTCGCCGAGGGCCTTGAGCTGGGTGAGCAGACCGTCGACGCCGGGGAGGGGTGCCTTGGCCGCCGCCTCGATGCGCTCGGCCTTCGACTGGTTGTCGACCGCCACGGCGGCCGGAGCCGCGATGCCGATGAGGAGCGTGGCGCTGAGGGCCGTGGACGCGATACGACGTGCGGGCATGGAGATTTCCTTTTCGGTGGGGACGGATCCTGTGCCCACCGTGAAAGCGCTCGCCACGGCCTGCAACCGAATGGACGCGTGGAGTGATCGCCCGCTTCGGGCGTCCTCCCTGGTGAGAAGGCCTGTCAAGCCCCGTCGACCGTGTCGCCGCCCGGTCCCCCCATTCGGGGCAACGCGAACCGGCCGCCCTCCTGCGGGGGAACCACAGGAGGACGGCCGGTCAAGGCTGCGAGCCGACGTCAGTCGTTGACGCAGGTGTTGCCGAAGGCGGGGTTCAGCAGACCGATGACGTTCACGGTGTTGCCGCAGACGTTGACCGGAACGTGGACCGGAACCTGGACGACGTTGCCCGACAGGACGCCCGGGGAGTGGGCGGCCGCGCCCTGCGCGCCGGCGTCGGCGGCGGCGATACCGGCGCCGCCGGCGACGGCCGCGACAGCAGCGGAGGTAAGGACCAGGCCCTTCGCGATACGCGACATGGAGAGGTGCTCCTTGGGTTGACACAAACACCCGGGCGGATGCCCGGCGCTGTGTCAACGCGCGGCGCGCGCGGGAGTTGCGCCGCCAATGGGGTGATCTCGCGACAGGCCCTGCTTCACCATTCCGACACACTTGTCCGCTTTCGCAGGATTAATACGCATAGCAGCTAGAGTTGCGGACCCCACGACGCACCCCTATAGCCAGCAAATCGCACTCATTTGACGCCCTGGCATCACGACCCGGGTGTCCCACCCCTCCCCGCAACCTCCCGGAAGGGCAACCCCGGTCATGCGCCAATCCCTGCGTCCGCTGCTGCGCCGAGCGACGGTGGGAGCCCTCACCCTCGCCACGCTCTGGGTACCCGGCGGCGCCCTGGCCACCGCCCCGCCCTCCCCCGAGGCCGGGCGGATCCCGTTCGCGGAGCGGTACCGGGCCCTCCAGCACGGCGGCATCGTCCGCGCGGCGAACGCCTCGATCAGCTGCCGGGCGACCGCGGCCCAGCCCTCCTGCCCGGCCGTCCGCGAGGGCGGCGCGGCGGTCAACGGCGATTTCGACATGTTCTACGTCGACGTCGACAGCGACCCCAACACCTACAACTCCTCCCGCGCCGAGGTCCGGCTGCCCGAGGGCGCCCGGGCCACGTATGCGCGCCTGTACTGGGGCGGCAACCTCCGGGTCGGCGAGCAGAAGCCGCCGAAGGACAACGGGCGGGTGCTGATCGCCGAGCCCGGCGGCCAGTACAAGGAGGTCCTCGCCGACACCCTGGTGGGCCATCGGACGGCCCAGGGCGCGGACGCCTTCCAGGCCTCGGCGGACGTCACGAAGCTGGTGCGGGAGAGCGGTTCGGGGCTGTACACCGTCGCGCAGGTCAATGTGGCGATGGGGAGGTCGACGGCCGGCGCGTGGGGCGGCTGGACGCTCGTGGTGGCGTACGAGAAGGCGGCGGAGCCGCTGCGGCACCTCGCCCTGTGGGACGGCTTCGACACGCTCGGGACGGGCCGGGATCTCGCCCCGCGCGGACTGCGCTTCCCCAAGGGCGCCTCCGGCCGGGTGGGTCTGGTCGCCTATGACGGCGACCGCGGCCGTACGGGCGACTCCCTCACCCTCTCGGCCGATCGCCGGGCCCCCGTCGCGCTGACCGACGCCGCCAACCCCCGTTCGGACGTACTGAATTCGACGATCAGCGAGCCCGGCGAGCGGCCGGCGGCGCGGGTCCCGTCGTACGTGAACACGCTCGGCTACGACTCCGATGTGTTCGATCTCGGCACGGCTCTGCGACGCGGTGGTGACCAGCTGGCCTTCCGGCTCGTTTCCCAGCGGGACGCGGCGTGGGCCGGCGCGCTCTTCGTCGCCGTCGACGCCCAGAGCTGAGGCGCGTTCCCGCCCGTCCCGAGTGCCGTCCGTGAGCGAGGAAACCGCGCAATGCACCAGTCAGCAACCGACCCTCGGCCACGGGTCCTGCATGTGACGCAGCCTGTGGACGGCGGGGTCGCCCGGGTCGTGACGGACCTGGTCCGGGCCCAGCTCACGGCCGGGACGCGGGTCACGGTGGCCTGTCCGGGCGGGGCCTTCGCCGACGGGCTGCGGGCGCTGGGCGCCGAGGTACGGCACTGGTCCGCGACCCGGTCCCCGGGACCGTCGCTCCCGGGTGAGGTACGGCGGCTCGCACGGGTGATCGAAGAGGTACGGCCCGAACTGGTGCACGTACACAGTGCGAAGGCCGGTCTCGCCGGCCGGCTCGCGGTGCGCGGACGGATCCCGACCGTGTTCCAGCCGCACGCCTGGTCGTTCGAGGCGGTCGGCGGGACCACCGCGGCGCTCGCCCTGAAGTGGGAGCGGTGGGGGGCGCGCTGGGCCTCCCGGGTGGTGTGCGTGAGCGAGGCGGAGCGCACGACCGGCGTACGCGCCGGGATCGCCGCCCCCTGGAGCGTCGTTCCCAACGGCATCGACCCCGCCCGCTTCCACCCCGCCGCCGTGGGCACCGTACGGGCCTCCCTGCTGCCCGATGTCGATCCCGCCGCCCCGCTCGTCGTGTGCGTGGGGCGGCTGTGCCGGCAGAAGGGGCAGGACGTTCTGCTGAAGGCGTGGGAGGCGGTGCTCGGGCGGGTACCGCGGGCCCGGCTCGCGCTGGTCGGTGACGGCCCCGACCGGGACCAACTGCGGACCCTGGCACCGGAGTCGGTGCTGTTCGTCGGGGACGTCCCCGACACCGCCCCCTGGTACCAGGCCGCCGATCTGGTCGTCCTGCCCTCGCGCTGGGAGGGCATGGCGCTCGCCCCGCTGGAGGCGATGGCGTGCGGGCGGCCGGTGGTGCTGAGCGACGTGGACGGGGCCCGGGAGAGCCTGCCGCCACAACTCGTACCGCACTGCCTCGTCCCGCCGGAGCGTCCCGCGCCGCTCGCCGCCGCCGTCGCCGAGCTGCTGCTCGATCCCCTGCTGTGCGAGTCGCTCGGCCACCAGGGGCGCCGGCACGTGCTGGCCACGCACGACGTGCGGCACACCACCGAGGCGGTGGCGGACCTGTACCGCGAACTGCTCGGTACGACAGGCCGCGTCATGCCCTCCGAGTACAGGGAGTCGATCCACTCGTGACCGCGGAAAGCACCCTCCCCTCGCCCGGCGGGCAGCCACGCGACCCCGGCTTCTCGCCCGTCTCGGTCCTCGCCTCGCGGGGTGTCACCGGCGGCTTCCGGTTCCCGCACCGCCGCCCGCAGCCCCGGCCCGCCTCCCCCGTGCCGCTGCTCGCCGCGGACCTGGCCGCCGCCCTGCTGGGCGCCCTCGCCCTCACCGGCACCGCGCACCAGCCGCTGCTCGCGGCCCTGCTGGTCGCCGCGTCGATGCTGCTGCGCCCGCAGCTGCCGCGCGCGGTGCCGGGCGTCCTCGACGAACTGCCCACCGTCTGCGGCCGGATCGCGGTCGCCTGGCTGGCGCTCGGCGCGCTCGTCGCCGCGTACGCACCGCAGCACGCCCTGGACGCCCGCGCCCTCGCCGCCGGCTTCCTGCTCCAGACGGTCGCGGCCTGCGCGACC
>JABFXD010000812.1 GCA_013361925.1 Streptomyces sp.
AGGCACCGGCGCTGCCCTGACGCCGGTGCTGACGAAAGAAGGGCCCCGCGGTTCCGTCCCGCGGGGCCCTTCGCATGCCGGTCAGCCCTGTCAGGTGCGGGACACCGTGCCGCAGTCCTTCTCGTCCCCGATGTCCTTGCTGCGGTCGTACGGGTCCGTCGTCGGCCCCGACGGAGGCGTGCCGGTGGGCTGGGACGAGGGGAACTCCGGGTGCAGGAAGCCGTCGTCCACGTCGCAGGAGGAGTTGCCGGCGCTCTCGTCGCGGCGCAGGACGGTGAGCTTGCCGGCGGTGGCCCGGTACCTCGCCGGGTCGGGTATCTCGACGTCGAGGACCCGGCGGACGATGGTGCGGGTCACCTCGGTGGTGCCGTCGGTGCGGACCACCGGGTAGACGAAGGTGTAGTCGGCGTGCACGGCGACGGAGGCGTGCTCGCCCTGCTTGAAGGTCATCCGGCCCCGGACCTTGACCACGTCGCCGACCGGCCGGATCTCGTCGGGGTCGAAGCGGCTGAACATCGTCAGCGGGTCGTTGTCCTTGCTCGGCCGGCTCAGGGCCTCCTTCAGCTCGCTCCTGACGCCCTGCTCGGGGTCGAGGAGGTTCAGGGCCGCCGTGGGTGTCTCGCCCCGCAGGGTGGCCTTGTCGAGGTTGGACTCGATCAGGAGCTTGCGGGTCAGTTCCAACGTCTGCTCGACCTTCGCCGCGGACTGCGCGCCGACCGCCTTCGCCTTCGGTACGACGATGCCGGCCTCGCCGTCGGCCCAGCGCTTGGCGGGGGAACCGGCGAACGGATCGTCCAGGGTCGGAGTGCCGGCAGCCGCGGACTGCGGCGGACCGGTCGGCGCCGCCGTCTCCGCGGGCAGGGTCTCGGTGGCCTCGTCCGCGGTGCCGGAACCGGAGCCGAAGGGGTCGCCGGGCAGCAGCGACGGCTTGATCGCCACGACGGCCACGGCCACGGCGAGCAGCACGCCGAGGGCCTTCCCCACCGCGCGACCGCGCTTCCTCTCCTGCCGTGCGGGTCCGGTACGCCACCCCTCGGGCAGCTCACCCCGCGCCTCCTGCTGCCGGAGCCGGTCCGTCACCATGCGGGCGCGGGCCGACGGCTCCTTGGGAGCGGCCTGTTCATTGGCGCGAACGAACTGTTCCCAGACCTCGTCGGGGACTTCGGGGGTCGAGGAGGAGTCCTCGGCAGGCTTGTCAGACACGAACCTCAGTTCTAGGGGTTCGGAAAGCGCCTTCACAAGGAAAATCCGACGGGATCCGGCTGTGACTCAGGCCACATAAAAATTCTGTGAATGCGAGTGCAACCATTCACAGCCCTCGTGGATCAAACCATGCGTACCAAGGGCCACAGCCGCGCCCCACACGCGGGGGTCCCACTGCCCCACTCGCGTGCTGCGACGCGCAGCACACCGGACTTCTTGAGGTCATTCATGAAGCTTCGCCGTGCCATGGCCGCAGCGGCTGCGACGGCTGTCATAGGCCCGCTCGCGCTGCTGTCCGCGCCTGCCGCGTTCGCGGACGAGACGTCGACGCCCACCCCCACCGAGACGGTGACGGAGACGCCGACCGAGCTCCCCAGCGACACCGTCTCCCCGACGGCGACCGAGGAGCCCAGCAACACCGCCTCGCCGACGGCCACGGACACCACCTCGCCCACCGCGACGGCCACGGACACCACCTCGCCCACCGCCACGGCGACCGACACGGGCGAGCCCGAGCCCACCGACTCGGCCGAGCCGAGCGAGGAGCCGACCGACCCGGACGTCCCGTACTGCGACGAACTCGACGAGGACTTCACGGACGCCAAGGTGTCCGCGGACATCAAGGGCCTGCCGGGCAAGATCGTCGCCGGTGACGGCTTCCACAACTTCAAGCTGGTCGTCACCAACGAGTCCGGCACCACGGTCGACGGCGTGGCCTTCTACGCCGAGATCGAGAACTACGAGATGGACGAGGCGAAGTTCCTGAGCCCGTACGTCGACCTGGAGTTCAAGAACCCCGAGACGGGTTCCTGGGACCGCATCGGCAACGACGAGTGGGCCGGCGACTACTTCTTCTTCGTCGACGAGCTGAAGGCGGGCAAGAGCCAGTCGGTCAACCTGCGCGTCAGCATCGACGCCAAGGCCCCGGCCGGTGACGCCTACTCCTTCGGTTCCGGCGCCTACCTCGACAACGTCGACGGTCAGGACTGCATCGCCGAGGGCTGGGCCCAGTACGACTTCTCGGTCCTCAAGGCCGGCTCCGAGAACCCGAACCCGGGCGACGCCACCCCGAGCGACAACGGCTCCAAGGACTCGGTGAAGAAGCCGCAGGGCGACGTCTCCGAGCTGCCGACCGGCAACCTCGCCGAGACCGGCTCCAGCTCCGCGCTGCCGACCATCGGTCTCGTGGGCGGTGTCGCGATCGTCGCCGGTGCGGGTGCCGTCTTCGCGGTGCGTCGTCGTAAGGCCGGCGCGCAGGCGTAACACAAGCCGGCTGCAAGAACAGAGAAGGACCTGCGCTCGGAGGGGGGTGCAGGTCCTTCTCCATGTCCGCTGTGCGGGCTACGACTTCGGCGGCACCGTCGGCATTCCGAGGAACGGCAGCTTCAGTGCGCCGAAGGCGTCCGCCGGGACCGCCGGTGACTTGGGCTCGACGGCGGCGAGCCTGACGTATGCCTCGTGCTGGGCCGGACGCGGGTCGGCCTCGCCGTTGTTGGGCCAGTACGACATCGCCCGCTCGGCCTGGGCGGTGATCGTCAGCGACGGGTTCACGCCGAGGTTGGCGGAGACCGCGGCGCCGTCCACGACCGAGATGCCGGGGTGGCCGTAGAGCCGGTGGTACGGGTCGATGACCCCTTCCTCCGGGCTCGCGCCGATCGGGCAGCCGCCCAGGAAGTGGGCGGTGAGCGGGGTGCCCATCAGCTCGCCCACGTTCGAGCCCGCGAAGCCGTTGATCTCCGCCGCGATCGCGGACGCGGCCTCCGAAGCCGCCCTGATCTGCTTGGGGTTGGGGGCGCCGTGCCCCTGCCTGGCGGTCAGCAGGCCCTTGCCGACGCCGTCCGGTTTCAGGTACGTCGTCAGGGAGTTGTCCAGCGACTGCATCACCAGCCCGATGATGGTCTTCTCCGACCACCGCCGGTTGGACAGGGACCGCAGCACGAGGACGGGATGGCGGGCGGCGTTCGCGACCCATCCCAGGACCCTCGACGAGCCCTCGGCGTAGGGCACTTGGAGGATGGACAGGCCGCCCATCGAGTTGGAGCCCCGGCCGTAGCGGACGGGCTCGATATGGGTGTTCTCGTCCGGGTGGATGGACGAGGTGATGGCGACGCCCCGGGTGAAGTCGACCCGCTTCTCCCCCGTCACCTTGCGATAGCGCCGGTTGTCGGTCTGCGCGCCGACCAGCGCCTCGGAGTTGGTGCGGGTCAGCTCGCCCAGCTTGGCCGAGAGGTACGGCAGTTGACCGCTCGCCTTCATCCGGTGCAGCAGCGTCTGGGTGCCGTAGGTGCCGGCGGCGATGACGACCCGGCGGGCCTTGAAGGTCCGTCCCTCGCCCTTCTTCCTCCGGTCGGTCGGGAGGGTGGCGATGGCGTAGCCGCCCTGCGAGTCGTCCGTGACCGACACGACCGTGGTCATGGGGTGCACGACCGCGCCCGCCTTCTCGGCGAGATGGAGGTAGTTCTCGTTGAGGGTGTTCTTCGCGCCGTGCCGGCAGCCGGTCATGCACTCGCCGCACTCGGTACAGGCCTTGCGGGCCGGTCCCACGCCACCGAAGTAGGGGTCGGCGACCTGCTCACCCGCCTTCGCCTTGACCGACCCGTCGGCGTCCTGGCCGTCGCCGAAGAACACACCCACCGGCGCCATGTGGAAGGTGTCGCCGACGCCCATCCGCTGGGCGGCGGCCTTGAGATGGACGTCGGACGGGGTCGTGGTCGGGTTGAGCCGTACGCCGAGCATGCGCCGCGCCTGGTCGTAGTACGGCTTCAACTCCTCCTCCCAGTCCGTGATGTCACGCCACTGCGGGTCCTCGAAGAACGGCTTCGGCGGTACGTAGAGGGTGTTGGCGTAGTTGAGCGAGCCGCCGCCCACCCCCGCGCCCGCCAGCACCATGACGTTGCCCAGCAGATGGATGCGCTGGAGGCCGTACATGCCGAGCCTGGGGGCCCAGAGGTAGTTCTTGATGTCCCAGGAGTTCCTGGGGAGGGTGCCGGGGGTGAACCGGCGGCCCGCCTCCAGGACGCCCACGCGATAGCCCTTCTCGGTGAGGCGGAGAGCGGTGACCGAACCGCCGAATCCGGAACCCACGACGATGACGTCGTAGTCGTAGTCGTCCTGTGGCACGTGTGCTCTCCCTACCGGAACCGGAACGCCTTCATGAGCCTCAGGCTGCGGCTCATGAACTGGGCGTACTTCTCGTCGTCCATCCCCAGCGACGGCGCCATCGGCAGCAGCCGCTGCTGGGCGACCGTCTGGGCCTCGGTGTACTTGAGGATGCCCTCGGAGCCGTGGCGGCGGCCGAGGCCGGAGTCCTTCATGCCGCCCATCGGGGACTGGACGCTGCCGTAGGCGGGCGCGTAGCCCTCGTTGACGTTGACGGTGCCGGTGCGCAGCCGGGCGGCGACCGCACGACCGCGTCGGCCGTCCTTCGTCCAGACCGAGGAATTGAGGCCGTACGAGGTGGAGTTGGCCTGGGTGATGGCCTCCTCCTCGTCCTTGAAGCGGTAGATCGACACCACCGGGCCGAAGGTCTCCTCGGCGCAGATCGCCATCGGCTCGGTCACGCCGTCCAGGATGGTCGGCTCGAAGAAGTACGGGCCGATGTCCGGGCGGGCGACGCCACCGGCGACGACCTCGGCGCCCTTGGCGACGGCCTCCTCCACATGCCGGGTGACGGTCTCCAGCTGCCGCTCGCCGACCAGGGAGCCCATGTCGGCGCCGTAGGCGAGGGACCTGCCGAGCCGCATGGCCTTGGTGCGGGCGGCGAAGCGCGCCAGGAAGGCGTCGGCGACCGACTCATGGACGTACAACCGCTCGATGGAGATGCAGAGTTGGCCCGCGGAGGAGAAGCAGGCGCGGACGGCGCCGGCCGCGGCCTTCTCGATGTCCGCGTCCTCAAGCACCAACATCGCGTTCTTGCCACCGAGTTCGAGGGAGACCCCGACGAGGCGGGCGGCGGCGCCCTGGGCGACCTCGCGGCCGGTGCGGGTGGAGCCGGTGAAGGAGACGTAGTCGGCGTGCCGGACGACCTCGGGGCCGACGACGGGGCCCTCGCCGAGGACGACCTGGAAGACGTCGGCGGGCAGACCCGCCTCGATGAGCAGGTCGCGTGCCCACAGGGCGGTCAGGCAGGTCTCGGTGTCGGGCTTCATGACGACCGCGTTGCCCGCGACGAACGCGGGGATGGCGTCGCCGACCGACAGCTCCAGCGGATAGTTCCAGGGGGCGATCTGGCCGACCACGCCGCGCGGATGGCGGAGTTCGGTGACGCGCGTGAGCGTGGGCATGGCACCCGCGTGCCGCTTCGGCCGCAGATAGGAAGGTGCCTTACGGCCGTAGTGCCGGGCCGCGACGGCGATGGCCTGCACCTCCTCATGGGCGTGCAGACGTGCCTTGCCGGTCTCCAGCTGGATGAGGTCGAGGACCTCGGCCTGGCGTTCGAGCACCAGGTCGTGGAAGCGGAGCAGCACGGCCGCGCGCTGCCGTACGGGAGTCTGCGCCCACACCGCCTGTGCCGCGCGGGCCGCCTCGAAGGCCTTCGCCACGTCCTCGGGCGTCGACTCGGGCAGGTCGGCCAGCTTCTCGCCGGTGAACGGCGTGTGGTTGGCGGTGCGACCGGAACCGACCACGCCCTTGGTGAGCTGCGCGACCAGCTCCGGGGTGACCACGTCGGCGGCGGTGCGGGCGCCCTCCGGGGCGGGGGCGAGGGGATTGGTGCCGGTCAGTTCCGGGGCCTGCGAGTCCGTCATGACGCGCAGGGTATGCCGGGTCGGGGACTTTGGGTACCCGGCGGTAACAGGGATTCACCGACCGCACACACGGCGCCAGCGATCACTGGCTGCAAACGCGCTGATCAGGCCGTTGTGCGGGGACGATCACGGAGGCTGTCACCTCAGGAGGCGGCTTTCTCGATTTCGAGCCGATCCCGCGCCGCCTTGAACACCGAGGTCCCCTCCTTCTCGTCCGGAGTGCCCTTGGGCATGTCGACGCGGAGCTCGTACATCCGGCCGTCGTCGGTGGTGACGACCAGCTGCATGACCCGGGTGGGGCGGCCCTCCTCGGCGTCGTAGGTGGTGTCGGCGACCACGGCGGGCCGGCCCTGAAGGCTGGTCTCCGTGAACTGGGTGTCCGCCGCTCCGATCCTCGCCCACTCGTCCGCCTGCTGCTTCGCCCGGCCCGTGGGCGTGGCGGGGGCCGCGTCCCATTCACTGAGGCGGAGCTGCACCTCACCGCCGTCGTAGATCACCATCCGCGGCTGGTCGGTGGCGTCGCCCTGCCGGTGGTCCTCCTTGTACCGGCTCGGGACGTAGAGGACGGCCTTCATGTCCTTCTCCCGGGTCCTGCCCCAGGGCTCGTCGGCGATGTCCGTGGCGGTGGCGGCCGGGGTGGAGCTGTACCGGGGCTCCGCGACGCTGATGGGCGCAGGTGCGGGCTCGGGTTCGGCGAGCACATAGGACGCGCCGAGCCCCACGCCACCGGCGAGGGCGGCGCCGAGCAGGGCGGCGGGGAGAGGGCGGCGCAGCAGACGCGGCTTCGGCTTCGGGACCGGTACGACGGTGGTGTCCCGCTGCGCTTCCGGTACGACGGTGCTGTCCCGCTGCGCTTCCGGTACGACGGTGCTGTCCGGGCGTGCGGCCGGCTCGGGCTTCTTCAGGCGTACGGTGCCCGAGTCCTCGCCCGACTCGGTCATGCGGTCGGGCTTCTGGGCGACGACGACCGGTGTCTCCGCGAGCGACGGCACCGGCGATCCCTCGGCCACCGCGTCCAGCACCTTGGCGGCCTCCTCCGCCTCCGGCCGCCGGTCCGGGTCCTTCGCCAGCAGCCCGGTGATGAGCGGCCCGAGGGACCCGGCCCGTTCCGGCTCGGGCGGCTCGTGGGAGAGGACCGCGGCGAGGGTGGACTCCACCGTCGTACGCCGGAAGGGCGGCTCCCC
>JABFXD010000022.1 GCA_013361925.1 Streptomyces sp.
CGCGGGAACCGGCACCGGAGGCAGCGCGCGGGCCGGCGCGGCCTCTATCTCCAGGAGACGGCGGCCCTCCAGGGCGCTCGCGCGCTCGGTCTCCGCCGTGGCGTACCGGCGCAGCAGCGCCGCGTGCTCATTGCGCAGGCCCGCGAGTTCGGAGCGCTTGGCCCGCAGCCGCTGCTCCAGCTTGGCGCGCAGTTCGCGCGACTCCTCGAGGTCGGTCTCCAGTTCGGCGACCCGCTCCTCGAACCGCCACTCGTCGCCGGCCCGCGCGCGCGTGAGGTCGGCGACCTGCTTGCCGGCCTGCGCGTCCCAGCGGCGCATGACGGCAGCACCGACCACCGCCGTCGCCGCGGCGCTCGCGGCGATGACACGCAGCACGGCCTGTTGCGAGAACACCCAGGGTCCGAAGGCGCAGACGAGCGAGACGCCTGCGATCGCCGACGGGGGAAGCAGCCTGTGCAAAGGCGGTGAATGGCGGTGACGTCCACGTGGCATGGCCAGAAACTTACCGCGCGTAGGCGAATCGTGGTGCCCCGGCCCGTAAAAACACAGCCATCCCGAGGCCTTCACACGACATCAGGAATCAGACCGGCCACCGAATTCGACACCGCCAAGATCATTTCCGGTCTCACCGGTCGCTCAACCGACCGCTGATCCACTGGAGAGTCGCCGGAATCTCCCGCCTCCAGGTGTTGAAGTTGTGCCCTCCGCTTTCGAGGATGATCGACGAGATGCGGGTCCGGTCGGTCTCCTTGACGCGCTCTATGAACTTCAGGGTGTCCTTGTAGTTGGACTCGCCCACCTTGCTGCTGCTGACGAGCAGTGAAGTGTCGGGGGCCGGCTCGTGCTTGAGGTACCACCACAGATCGGCGCGGTTGCGGAGTTCCTCGTTCCCCTGGAAGAGATCACCCGTGGTGGGGTCGATGGGCGCCTTGTAGTACGGCGAAAGGCCCGCCCCCGCGGCGTACACCTCGGGATGGTGCATGGCGAGCTTCAGCGCGCAGTAACCGCCCGTGGAGTCACCGATGACGCCCCAGCTGCCCGGCTTCTTCCCCACCCGGTAGTGCGCGAGTACGGCGTCCGGCAGATCTTTGGCGAAGAACGACTCCGTCTGCGGTCCGTTCGGAATGTCGACGCACTCCGTGTCCCGCGGCGGCGCCACCGTCGGCCGCAGCATCACCAGGATCATCGGCTGCATACGGCCGTCCTTGGCGAGCTCCAACGCCGTGCTCGGATAGTGGAGTTTGTCGACCAGCGCCCGCGCTGTGCCCGGATAACCGGTGAGGACCACGGCCGCCGGGAACGTACGCGTGCGGTACTGCGGCTGGAAGTACTCCGGCGGCAGGTAGACGTACGCGGACGTCGCGATGTGCGTCGTACGGCCCACTATGTCGACCTGCTGGATCTGTCCGGCGCGCTGCGGCCGCCCGCTGCCGGTCTCCTTGACCCGTCCCACGTCCGTCACCTGGAGCGGGCCGCCGGAGCCGCCGTTCGCCGTGTGGTCCATGACGACGCCCTGCTCGTCCTCCTGACCGAACAGGTCGGCCCAGCTCGCGTAGAACCCGAAGGCCTGGTTGGCGCCGAGCCCGAGCGCCGCGAACAGCGCCAGCTGGGTCGCGAACAGCAGGCCCACGCGCCCGCTGACGGCCCGCCAGCTGCGCCGGGCCAGCCGTGGCCACAGCCATACCGTGCCGACGAACAGAGCCATGGCCGACGCGATCGCCAGCACCAGCACGTTGTTGCCCGTGAGACCCATGGTTGCTTCCTGCCTGCGCTTTCTCCCCGTACCGACGCGCCTCCCGCGGATCTTCGCGAGGGCTTGTCCGGCCCTTTTCCCGGCCTTTGAACCGGCTTTGGAGAAGTGAGTGAACCTCTCTCCCCGAGACACCGTCCTAGAGGGCGCAATGTCGCCGGATGCCCGAATCGGGCCCGGATCCAAGGTCTCTCGCAGAACTACGGGATGCGATGTCTGTCAGGACAGATGAGGAAATGTCGGGCGGGGTTCCGAGCCGATCACCGCGTGTGCGGCGCGTACTGCGCGGCCCGCGCCCTGAGGCCGTCCCGGTCCTGGTCGCCAGAGCCTGCGCGGTGGTGGGGCTTCTGGACATTGCCGCGGGGGTGTTCCCGCGCTTCCGTCACAGCCGTATGCACACCCTGGCCGAGGTGCTGCCCGGCGCGCTCGGGCCGTTCGCCGCGGCGCTCTCGCTGAGCGCCGGTGTGCTGCTGCTCCTGCTCGCGCACGGCCTCAGGCGCCACAAGCGGCGGGCCTGGCGGGCCGCCGTGGTCCTGCTGCCGGTCGGCGCGGTCGCGCAGTTCACGTACCGCCACTCCCCGGTGGGCGTGCTCATCTCGCTCGCCCTGCTCGCGCCGCTGCTGATCCACCGCGACCAGTTCAAGGCGCTGCCCGACCCGCGCAGCCGCTGGCGCGCGCTCGCCAACTTCGTCCTCATGGGCGCCGGTTCCCTCTTCCTCGGACTGGTCATCGTCAGCGTCCACCCCAGGACGCTGGTCGGCGACCCGAGCCTGGCCGATCGCATTACGCACGTCCTGTACGGCCTCTTCGGCTTCGAGGGTCCGGTCGACTACCAGGGCAACACCTCCTGGACGGTCGCCTTCTCCCTCGGCGCCCTGGGCCTGCTCACGGCCATCACCACGATCTACCTGGCCTTCCGCCCCGAACACCCCGCCGCGCGCCTCACAGAGGACGACGAGGTCCGTCTGCGGGCCCTGCTGGACAAGCACGGCGGGCGCGACTCCCTCGGCCACTTCGCGCTGCGCCGCGACAAGGCCGTCGTCTTCTCCCCCAGCGGCAAGGCCGCGGTGACCTACCGCGTCGTCTCCGGCGTCATGCTCGCCAGCGGCGACCCCATCGGCGACGTCGAGGCCTGGCCCGGCGCCATCGAGCGCTTCATGGACGAGGCCAGGGCCCACTCCTGGACGCCCGCCGTCATGGGCTGCTCGGAGACGGGCGGCGAGGTGTGGACCCGCGAGACCGGCCTGGACGCCCTCGAACTGGGCGACGAGGCGGTGGTGGACGTCGCGGATTTCTCCCTCGCCGGGCGCGCGATGCGCAACGTGCGCCAGATGGTCAAGCGCATCGAGCGCGCGGGGTACGAGACCCGCGTACGGCGCGTCCGTGACCTCGGCGACGCCGAGCTGGAGCGCGTCCGCCGCGCCGCCGACGACTGGCGCGGCACCGACACCGAGCGCGGCTTCTCCATGGCGCTGGGCCGCATCGGCGACCTCGCCGACGGCGACTGCCTGATCGCCACCGCCCACAAGACCGACGAACAGCCCGGTGAGTACGGCGACCTCAAGGCGATCCTGCACTTCGTGCCCTGGGGCCACGACGGCGCCTCCCTGGACCTGATGCGCCGCGACCGCTCGGCGGACCCCGGCATGAACGAACTCCTCATCGTGGCCGCCCTCCAGGCCGCCCCGAAGTTCGGCATCACGCGCGTGTCGCTCAACTTCGCCATGTTCCGCTCCGCCCTCGCGCGCGGCGAGAAGATCGGCGCGGGCCCGGTGCTGCGCGCCTGGCGCGGACTGCTGGTCTTCCTCTCCCGCTGGTTCCAGATCGAGTCCCTGTACAAGTTCAACGCCAAGTTCCAGCCCCGCTGGGAACCCCGCTTCGTCGTCTACCGCGCCTCGGGCGACCTGCCCCGCATCGGCTTCGCCGCCATGCAGGCCGAGGGCTTCGTGAACCTCGCCCTGCCCCTGCCGCGATTCCTGCGCCGCCGCCGGACCGCCGCACGCGCGTGCGCGCACGCGGTGGCGGAAAGAGACGTCCGCGCGGCATGACCCCGAAACAGCCGGGCCGCCCGAGGACAGGCCCGGGCGGAAGCCCCACCCCCTCTCCAGCCCGGGGGCTTCCGCTCGGGCCGCACGCCGGTACGGCTCCGCGCGGGGCCTAGGCTGAACGTATGAGCAAGCAGAGCGGACGCGGGCGCGTCGTCGGCCTACCGGCATGGGACCGCTGCGCGGTCATGGGGGTCGTGAACGTCACGCCCGACTCCTTCTCCGACGGCGGCCGCTGGTTCGACACGACCGCCGCCGTCAAGCACGGCCTCGCCCTCGTCGAGGAGGGCGCCGACCTGGTCGACGTCGGCGGCGAGTCCACCCGCCCCGGCGCCACCCGCGTCGACGAGGCCGAGGAGCTCAAGCGCGTCATCCCGGTCGTCCGCGGCCTCGCCTCCGAGGGCGTCACCGTCTCCGTGGACACCATGCGCGCGTCCGTCGCCGCCCAGTCCCTCGCCGCCGGCGCCGCCCTCGTCAACGACGTCAGCGGCGGCCTCGCCGACCCCGCGATGATCCCGGTCGTCGCCGAGGCGGGCGCCCCCTTCGTCGTCATGCACTGGCGCGGCTTCCTGGAGGGCGGCAACGTCAGGGGCGTCTACGCCGACGTCGTCACCGAAGTCATCGACGAACTGCACGCACGCGTGGAGGCCGTTCTCGCCGGCGGTGTCTCCCCTGAGCGCATCGTCGTCGACCCCGGGCTGGGCTTCTCCAAGGACGCCGAGCACGACCTCGTCCTGCTCGCCCACCTCGACCGCCTGCTCGCCCTCGGCCACCCTCTGCTCGTCGCCGCCTCCCGCAAACGCTTCCTCGGCCGCGTCCTCGCCTCCGACCCGGAGGCCGCACCGCCGCCCGCCCGCGAGCGCGACGCCGCGACGGCCGCCGTCTCCGCACTCGCGGCGCACGCCGGCGCATGGGCGGTGCGCGTGCACGAAGTGCGCGCGACGGCGGACGCGGTACGGGTCGCGCGCGCCGTGGAAGGGGCGCGCGAAGCGGACAACAGCGCAGAAGGAGACCGGTGAGCACCGCCCACACCGACGTCGAGCAGGTGGAAGCCGCCAACACCGCCTACTACGAGGCGATGGAGCGCGGCGACTTCGAGGAACTCTCCTCGCTCTGGCTCACCCCCGCCGACCTGGGCGTCGACGAGGAGTACCACGACCCCGCCGACGCGGGCGGGATCTCCTGCGTGCACCCCGGCTGGCCCGTGCTCACCGGCCGCGGCGAGGTCCTCAGGTCGTACGCGCTGATCATGGCGAACACCGACTACATCCAGTTCTTCCTCACCGACGTCCATGTCTCCGTCACCGGCGACACCGCCCTGGTGAGCTGTACCGAGAACATCCTCAGCGGCGGCCCCGCCCCCGAGGGCGGCGAGGAACTCGGCCCGCTCGTCGGCCAGCTGGTGGTCGCCACCAACGTGTTCCACCGCACCCCGTCCGGCTGGAAGCTCTGGTCCCACCACGCCTCCCCCGTTCTGGCCGAAAACGACGAGGCCGAAGGGGACGACACCCCGTCCTGAGTGGGTAGGCGCACGTGAGGGCGCCCCGGACCGTGCACCGGACGGACCAAGAAGTGGTTGAGATCACGAACCCCTGGGTAGGGGCGGCTACCAACCCGTGAGCCGCCGGGCCCCCCAGGGGAAACGCCCGGTGAATCCTCCTGACCCGGCCCGGCCCCACGCCCCCGTGGACCGGTGCTGTCAGTGCCCGCGGGTAGATTCGTTCGAGGCCGGTGTGCCGCCCGCACCCGGTACGAACCGGCCATTACCGACGATTGCAGGAGTGATTCGCGTGGATCGTGTCGCGCTGCGCGGCCTGAAGGCCCGCGGGCACCACGGCGTGTTCCCCAAGGAGCGCGAGGAGGGCCAGACCTTCATCGTGGACCTCGTCCTGGGCCTGGACACCCGGCCGGCCGCCGCCGACGACGACCTGTCGAAGACCGCGCACTACGGCATCGTGGCGGAGGAGGTCGTGGCCGTCGTCGAGGGCGAGCCCGTCAACCTCATCGAGACGCTCGCCGAACGCATCGCCCAGGTCTGTCTGAAGCACGAGGGCGTCCAGGAGGTCGAGGTCTGCGTCCACAAACCGGACGCACCGATCACGGTCCCCTTCGACGACGTGACGATCACCATCACCCGGAGCCGAGTATGACCGCGTCCTTCGCCACGGGTCCGAGCGACCCGACCGTCCAGCCGGTACCCGCCTCCGTCGTCCAGCAGGTGGACGCCGCCGACACCACCCTGCACAACCCCCAGCGCGCCGTGATCTCCCTCGGCTCCAACCTGGGCAACCGCCTGGAGACCCTCCAGGGCGCCATCGACGCCCTGGAGGACACCCCCGGCGTCCGGGTGAAGGCGGTCTCCCCGGTGTACGAGACCGCGCCGTGGGGCGTCGAACCGGGCAGCCAGCCCTCGTACTTCAACGCGGTGGTCGTCGTGAAGACGACACTCCCCCCGTCCTCCCTCCTGGAGCGGGCCCACGCGGTCGAGGAGGCCTTCCACCGCGTCCGCGACGAGCGCTGGGGCGCCCGCACCCTGGACGTCGACATCGTCGCGTACGCCGACGTCGTCTCCGACGACCCGACGCTCACCCTCCCCCACCCGCGCGCCCACGAACGCGCGTTCGTCCTGGCGCCGTGGAACGACGTGGAACCGCAGGCACAGCTCCCCGGCCTCGGCCCCGTCTCCGGCCTCCTGGACGACATCACGCGCGACGGCGTCGAACCCCGCAAGGACCTGGAACTCCGGCTGCCCGAGTAGTCGTTAAGGTCAACAGCACGAGCGTCGGGCACAAGGATCAGGGCAACCACACCGTCCCTGCCATCCGGGGGAGCTGAAGGGTCACCGTGAGAGAGCTGCGCATCAGGCTGCTGGCCGGCGTGTTCGTCGTCGCCGGAGTCCTGTCCTGGGCGGGCGCCCGCCTGTGGGCCTCGATCGGGACCCTCCCCAGCGTCCCCCTGGCCGCCCCCATCGTCCTCGCCCTGATCGCCGTGGTCCTGCTGTCCACGGCGCTCTCGATCCGCGCCCGCCTCAAGGCCCAGCGCGAGCGCCGCCCCGAGGCCAAGGGCGTCGACCCCCTGATGGCCGCCCGCGCCGTCGTCTTCGGCCAGGCCAGCGCCCTGGTGGCCGCCCTGGTCGCCGGCATGTACGGCGGCACGGGCGTCTACCTCCTGGAGTCCCTCGACATCCCCGCCCGCCGCGACCAGGCCATCTACGCCGGCTTCTCGGTCCTGGCGGGCATCGCGGTGATAGCGGCCGCCATCTTCCTGGAGCGCGTCTGCAAGCTCCCGGAGGACGACGACAACAACACGGGAGCCACCTCGGCGGCCTGAGGCCGA
>JABFXD010000059.1 GCA_013361925.1 Streptomyces sp.
CGCGATCTCGCCGGAGCACGCGTGGGCCGAGGCCGAACGGCTCGGACCGGTGGTCGGGTTCCTCGCCGCGGTCCTCGTGCTCGCCCATTTCTGTGATGTCGAGGGGCTCTTCCGGGCCTGCGGGGCGTGGATGTCGCGCCGGGCCGCGGGCCGTCCCCGCACCCTGCTGACATCGGTGTTCGTCCTCGCGTCGGCGATCACCGCGGTGCTCAGCCTGGACGCCACGGTCGTGCTGCTCACCCCGGTCGTGCTGGCCACCGCGGCCCGCAGCGGGGTCCGGGCCCGGCCGCACCTGTACGCCTGCGCGCATCTGTCGAACACGGCGTCGCTGCTGCTTCCGGTCTCCAACCTGACCAACCTCCTCGCCTTCGAGGCGAGCGGGCTGAGCTTCACCCGGTTCGCGGCGCTGATGGCCCTGCCCTGGCTCGTCGCCATCGGCGCCGAGTACCTGGTGTTCCGGCGCTTCTTCGCGGACGACCTGGGGGCCGCCGTCGCCGCTCCCGACACGGCCGAGCCGCCCGAGCTGCCGCGGTTCGCGCTCGTCACCGTCGGCTGCACCCTGGCCGGGTTCGTGGTGGCGTCCGCGGTCGGTGTCGACCCGGCGTGGGTGGCCCTCGCGGGCGCGCTGGTGCTGGCCGGGCGAGCACTGGTCCGGCGCCGGGCCACGCCGCTGACCGTGGTGAGGGCCGCGGCGCCGGGCTTCCTGGCGTTCGTGCTCGCGCTCGGCGTGGTCGTCCGGGCGGTCGTCGACAACGGACTCGCCGACGCGCTGCGCCATGCGATCCCCGAGGGGTCCGGGGTGGTGGCGCTGCTCGGGATCGCCGCGCTGGCCGCCGTACTGGCGAACCTGATCAACAACCTGCCCGCGGTGCTGGTCCTGCTGCCGCTGACCGCGAGCGCCGGGCCGGGCGCGGTCCTCGCGGTGCTGATCGGCGTCAACATCGGCCCGAACCTCACCTACGCCGGTTCGCTGGCCACGCTGCTGTGGCGGCGGATCGTGCAGCGTGACGGGCAGGCCGTCGAACTCGGCGAGTTCACCCGCCTCGGCCTGCTCGCCGTCCCGGCCGCACTGGTCCCGGCCACCCTCGCCCTGTGGGGCTCGATCCAGCTGATCGGGGCCTGAGGAGGCGCGCGGGGATCAGCGCCGACCGCCGCCTCCGTAGCCCCCGTACCCGCCGTAGCCCCCGTATCCGGAGCCGTACTGGCCGTCCCAGTCGCAGGAGTACGTGTAGTAGCAGGGGACGTCGCTCGGATAGGTGCCGCCGGGGGTCGGCGCCGCGGTCGACGCGGTCGCGGACGGTGTCGGCGTGGGGGTCGCCTTCTTCGGGGTGGGCGTGGGAGTCGGCGTGGGGGTGGGGGTCGGCGTGGGCTCGGCCACCGCGTCCCAGTTGACCCACTCCATCTGGAGGTCGGCCTTCGAGGTGTCGAAGACCCAGCGCTGGACGGCGGTGTCGTCGGCGCGTGCCTTCAGGACCAGGGCGCCGGTGCCGTCGGTGGCGGCCGGGGTCAGGGCCAGGTCCTGGTCCCGGCGCGGCACCAGGTTGCCGCGCGTCGTGAAGTCGTAGCGGACGTCCTTGGTCTCGGTCTTCGCGAGGCCGGTGCACGGGCCCAGCTGCACCGAGTAGCCGAGGTGGGAGTCGAGGCAGAGCTCGGGGTCGGCGGAGCTGCGCAGCAGTCCGTCGGTCTCGTACGTCCACTGCTGGGTGCTGTCCGAGGTGCAGTCGGTGACCTCGGTCTCGGCGCCCTTGACGGCCTTCTTGCCGACCACGGCCACGCAGAGCCCGGAGTCGACGTTGTGGATCCGGCCGCTCAGCGTGCCCTGGCCCGCCTTGCCGGCGCCGACCCAGGTCGGGTCGGTGGTGGAGCGGTCCGCCCCGGTGTCGGGTGCGTCGGAGGCCCGGGAGCCCGCGGTCGGGGCGGGGTCGTCACCGCCGTGGACGGCCCACAGGACCAGCGGGAGGGCGACCAGGGTGCTGACGGTCAGGACGGCCGCGGTGAGGTTGCGCCGGCGTGCGGCCTTCTTCGCCGAGTGCCGTCTGCGGGTTCTTCGGGCCGCCGCGGGGGCTCCGGTGCGGGGAGCGGGGGCCCCGTCGGGGACCGGGGTGCCGGGGACGGAGGGGCTGGTACGGGGCATCGGGGGAAGGTCGAAGAAGGGCTCGCCGGCGATGGCCTGGTGCGCCATGGCCGCCTCCGGTGCCACCGGCGCGTCCGCCGCCTCCTGGGCGGCCCGGGTCTCCGCGTAGGCGCGTCCGCCCCAACCGAGGACCGCCTCGGCGAGGGCGACGCCGAGATCGTCGTTGAACTGGTTCAGCTGGTCGGCGGTGTGCCGGCAGTGCTTGCAGCGGTCGAGGTGGGCGCGGAGGTCGGGGTCGACGTCGACGCCCCCGCGCCGGTAGGTGACGTCCAGCATCCGCAGGAAGCTGCGGCACTCCTGTTCGGGGGCGAGTTCGCGGTGGACCTGGAGGCACTCCTCGCGCAGCCGCTCACGGGCCCGGCCCAGTTCGACCCGGACGTCCTCCACGTCCAGGCCCAGCAGGGCGCCCGGTATCTCCAGCGGCTCGCCCTCGACCTCGCTGTGCCACAGCAACGCGCGGGCGGACTGCGGCAGCCGCTGGAACGCGCCGGACAGCAGGCGACGGTCGGCGGGCGGCAGCAGCCGGGCCGCGGCCCGCTCCCCGTCGGTCTCGGAGCGCAGTTCGGGGTGGAGCTGTTCGCGGCGGCGGTCGGTGTCCCATTCGGCGGCGATCCGTCGCACGGTGACGAGGATCTGCGGGCGCCAGGCGGCCGTCGGTCCGTTGTGCCGCAGGGATTCGCCGAAGAGCCGGGTGAATGCGGCGGTGGTGAGCATTCCCGCGGAACGCGGTCCGTCGGTGCACAGCCGCGCATAGGCGTAGGCCGCTTCCCAGTGCCGGTCGAGAAGTTCACCGACGGGATGCAGGGCCGGTGCCGCGCCCGTCCACTTCTTCAGTTCGGCGCTGAGTTGCGCGTCCGTCACGTCGAACAGGCGGGCCGGGGCAGGGGAATTCGGCAGGCCTGCGTCATTCACGGCGGCATTCCTCTCGGGGGCTTGCACAAGAAAGTCCATACCAATGGGTATGTGATCCCGCCGACGACAGCTCTTGTGAAGCGTGGGGGGCGTACGGGAGGGAGGCCCCACCTTTCCACAGGTTAGCGAGATGTAACAAGAGAGCCCGTGGTTTTGTGCATTACGTGCGCACCAGGTGTTTTTGACGATGGGTCAATAGCGCGGGCGTTAGTGAATGGCTTTCCTTCGGTGAACCATTGAACCGCCACTCCATCGCGTATACGCCGGGTCCGGACCGCTCATGCCTCAACCATTGGCCCGCCGGACCGGTACGCGCCGGGCGGCATGCCGAAACGCTCGCGGAAGACCCGGTGGAAATGGAAGGGGCTCACGAACCCCGACGCCGTGGCCACCCGTTCCACGGGCAGGTCGGTGGCCTCCAGCAGCCGCGCCGCGTGCCGCAGCCGCGCCTCCCGCAGGGCGCGCATCGGCGACTGGCCCACCTGGCGGGTGAACAGGTGCGCCAGCCGGGAGGGCGACAGGGAGACGTGCGCGGCGAGGGAGTCGACGGTGTGGGGCGCGCCGGGATCGGCGGCGAGGAGTTCCTGGACCCGGGCGACGCGGGGGTCGAGGCCGGGTGCCGGGGGCCGGCGACGGGCCCCGCCCGCGGTGAGCAGCACGACCTCCTCAAGGGCGCACAGGGCGAGTTCACGGGCGACGGTGTCGTGGGCGACGGCGATCCGGTCGTCCGGGGACGCGTGCATCCGGTGGAACGCCGCCTCGACGCGGTCGCGCAGTCCTGTCGGGGTCGGGGTGACGACGTACAGGCCCGCGCCGCGGTCGTACGGGCGCAGCCAGGGCAGCCAGGAGGGCCGGGCCTGGCAGTGCACCCACCAGAACCGCCAGTGCGGGGCGTCCGGCGCGACGCCGTAACCGTGCGGGGAGCCGGGGGCGAGGGCGACGAGGTCTCCGGCGCCGGCCCGCGTGGTGGCCGAGCCGTGGCGCAGTTGCCCGGTGCCGGCCACGGTCCAGGTGAACAGCCAGCTGTCGGAGCCCTGCGGCCGGTTGATGAAGTAGCCCGGCGACTCGTCGTAGCGGCCGAGCACCACCAGGCCCGCGGGCGGCGCGGGCACACCCGGGGCAGCAGTCCCAGGCAGTGCGTCAGCGGTCACGAGCATCCTCCCGAACTCCGGTGCGACCTAGCTTGACATGCGTACACGCAGCTGCCGAGGAGGGCCCGGATGACCGTCATGGACAAGGACACCACGAGCTGGGTGAGCGAGTTCGAGGAGGACGGATTCACCGTCGTACGAGGACTGTTCGCCCAGGAGGAGATCGACCGGCTGTGCGCGGAGTTCACGGCACTGCACGCGGCCGGGCCGGTGCCCGGGCACTTCGCGCCGCGGCCCGGGGACGACCCGTTGGCGGTGTGGCCGCGGGTGATGCAGCCGCACGAGATCAACCCGCTCGCCCGTCGGACACTGCTCGACACACGGCTGCGGGTGGTCCTGGAGGCCCTGCTGGACGAGGAGGCGCTGGCCGCGCAGAGCATGTTCTACTTCAAGCCGCCGGGGGCGCGGGGCCAGGCGCTGCACCAGGACAACTTCTATCTGCGGGTCGAGCCGGGGACGTGTGTCGCGGCGTGGGTGGCGTGCGATGTGATCGACCGGGAGAACGGGGGCCTGGAGGTCGTTCCCGGTACGCACCGGATGGACCTGTTCTGCCCGGAGGAGGCGGACGAGGGGGTGTCGTTCGCCCGGGAGTACGTGGCGCCGCCCGCGGGCCTGGAGACGGTCCCGGTGGACATGGCACCCGGGGACGTCCTGTTCTTCAACGGGAGCCTGGTGCACGGGTCGCAGCCGAACCGGAGCGATGACCGCTTCCGGCGGTCGTTCATCGGACACTACGTGGGGCGCTCGGCCGAGCGGATCGGCGCGTACTACCGGACGATGTCGATGCGGGGCGACCGCGTCGCCCTGGCGGAGAGTGAAGGAGCGGGCCCCTGCGGCACGGAGTTCGCACCGCAGGGACCGCACTGAGAAACGGCCTCAGTGGCCGACGATCGGGCGGGCCGTGTAGGAGCTCTCCAACTCCTCGATCTCCTTGTCGCTCAGCTCCAGTTCCACCGCCGCCACCGCGTCCTCGATGTGGTGCGGCTTGGCGGCGCCGACGATGGGGGCCGCCACCGTGTCCTGGTGGAGCAGCCAGGCCAGGGCCACCTGGGCGCGGGGCACCCCGCGCTCGCCGGCGATACGGGTGACCGCCTCGACGATGGTGCGATCGCCGTCCTGGTAGAGGCGGTTGCCGAAGTTGTCGCCCGCGCTGCGCTCGGTGACCGTGCCCCAGTCCCGGGTCAGCCGGCCCCGGGCCAGCGGGCTCCAGGGCAGCGCGCTGACGCCCTGGTCGGCGCAGAGCGGGAGCATCTCGCGCTCCTCCTCGCGGTAGAGGAGGTTGTAGTGGTTCTGCATGGAGACGAACTTCGTCCAGCCGTGCCTCTCCGCCGTGTACTGCATCTTGGAGAACTGCCAGGCGTACATCGAACTCGCCCCGAGATAGCGGACCTTGCCGGCCTTGACCAGGTCGTGCAGGGCCTCCATGGTCTCCTCGACCGGGGTGTGCGCATCGAAGCGGTGGATCTGGTAGAGGTCGACGTAGTCGGTGCCGAGGCGGGTCAGGCTGTGGTCGATCTCCGTCATGATCGCCTTGCGGGACAGTCCGCCGCCGTTGGGTCCTGAGCGCATCCGGCCGTGCACCTTGGTGGCGAGGACGATCTCGTCCCGGTCGGCGAAGTCGCGCAGCGCCTTGCCGACGATCTCCTCGCTGGTGCCGTCGGAGTAGACGTTCGCCGTGTCGAAGAAGTTGATGCCCGCGTCCAGCGCCTGCCGGATCAGCGGCCGGGACGCCTCCGCGTCGAGCGTCCACTCGTGCACCCCGCGGTCGGGCAGGCCGTAGGTCATGCACCCCAGACAGATCCGCGACACGTCCAGGCCCGTCGAACCGAGCTTCACGTACTGCATCGTTGCTGCTCCTGCCTTCCGAGTGGTTACGAAAGGGAGCGTACGGCGTCCGCCCCGCAGCCTCAGCGGGTCACCGCGCGAGCAGGTCCAGCGCCTGCTCCCAGCCGAACTCGGCCCCCGGCTCGCCCGCGAAGGGCGGGCCGAACCGCACGCCCATTCCCCGCAGCCGTATCAGGCTGTCCTGGTAGGCGGGGTGGGCGGCCAACGCGTCGGCCACGCACGGCAGTACGGCTACGGGGACGCCCAGGCCGCAGGCCTCGCAGAGGGTGGCCACGGCGAGGGTGTCGGCCAGTCCGGCCGCCCACTTGTTGACGGTGTTGAAGGTGGCGGGCGCGACCACGACGGCGTCCGGGGACGGGAAGGGGCGCGGATCTCCCGGGGTGCGCCAGGCGGAGCGGATCGGGCGGCCGGTCAGGGTCTCGACGGCGGCGGTGTCGAAGAAGCCGTTCATCGCGACGGGCGTGGCGATGACGCCGACCTCCCAACCCCGTTCCTGGGCGGCGGTGATGAGTTTGCTGACGTCGGTGGCGATCCCGGCGGCGCAGACGACGACGTACAGGAAGGGTTTCTCGGCCTGTTGGGTCACCTCGGAACCCTACTGAAGCTGTTGGATCTATTGGAGCGGGAAGGACGACCCCTGCTCGCCTTCGGGGCGCGGGCCGACGAAACGACGCTCCTTCTCCTCGATGGGCAGGTCGTTGATGCTGGCCTCGCGGCGGGTCATCAGGCCGTGCTCGTCGAACTCCCAGAGTTCGTTGCCGTACGAACGCCACCACTGTCCGTCGGCGTCGAGGGACTCGTACTGGAAGCGGACGGCGATGCGGTTGCCGTCGAAGGCCCACAGGTCCTTGCGCAGGGCGTACTCCCGCTCGCGTGCCCACTTCGCGGTGAGGAACGCGACGATCTCGTCGCGGCCGGTGACGAAGGTGTCGCGGTTGCGCCACACCGAGTCCTGTGAGTACGCGAGCGCCACCTTGTGCGGGTCGCGGGTGTTCCAGGCGTCCTCGGCGGCCTGCACCTTCCGGGCGGCGGTCTCGCGGGTGAAGGGCGGCAGGGGCGGACGGTCGGTCATGTCATCCTCCGTG
>JABFXD010000268.1 GCA_013361925.1 Streptomyces sp.
ACGGCCATGATCGAGCACGGCGTCCAGCGGAGCCGTCTCGCCCCCGTCGACCGCCTTCCGCAGCGCGTCCCGCGCCTGGAGGGTGTGCCGCAGCGTCGCCGCGTCCGCCGTGAACCGCCCGTCGAGTGCGTTGGCCGCCAGCCAGACGGCGAGCCCGTCGGCGTCCTGGAGCAGGTCCTGGACGGCCCCTTCCCGCATCCATCGGGTGTTGAGCAGATCGAGGGCGAGCGGCTCGCCGGTGAGGGGGCGCGGGTCGGCTGACATGCGGGTCTCCTTCGGTGCTAACCACTCAAGGGTACGTGAGGGGTTGCGTCGGCCGTGTCTAACCCTTAACTTTATCGAGAGAGGTTAGCCACCCGAAGGGACACGTCATGACCTTGCGCACCGGCCACATCGGCCTGAACGTCACCGATCTCGACCGCTCGCTCGCCTTCTACCGGGACGTCCTGGGCTTCACACTGGTCGCCGAGGGCAAGGAGGAAGGCCGCCGGTACGCGTTCCTGGGCGACGGCACGGCCCTGGTCCTCACGCTCTGGCAGCAGGCGGAAGGGCCGTACGCGAGCGACCGCGCGGGCCTGCACCACCTCGCCTTCGAGGCGGACTCGATCGAGCGGGTGCGCGCGTACGAGGAGGCGCTGCGGACGTACGGCGTGGACTTCGCCTACGAGGGAGTCGTCGCCCACCGCGAGGGCGCGGCGTCGGGCGGCATCTTCTTCCACGACCCCGACGGCACCCGGCTGGAGATCTCCGTGCCGGGCGGCGCGGAGGGGGCGCCGGCGCCGGTGGAGTCGGCTCCGACCTGCGGGTTCTTCTAGCCATGGGCGTATATCACGCGGGCTCGCGGGCGGTGCAGGAACGGGTGGGGGTGCGGGAGCGGGCGGATCACGTGGGTGCCTCGATAGGGGAGGGCATCAAGCCGATCGCGGCCGCGTTCCTGGAGGCGCAGCCCCTGCTGACCGTGGGCGCCGCGGACCCGTCGACGGGCGCGGTGTGGGCGTCGCCGCTCACCGGCCCGCCGGGCTTCGTACGGGCGACGGGCCCGCGCCAGATGTCGGTGACGGGAGGGGTCCCGGCGTCGGACCCGCTCGCCGCGGCCCTCGCCGAGGAGGGCACGCTCGTCGGCACGATCGCCCTCGACCCCCGCACCCGCCGCCGTATGCGCCTCAACGGCCGACTCCGGCCCACGGAACGGGGCTTCGCGGTGACGGCGGACCGGGTCTTCGCCAACTGCCCGAAGTATCTCCAGCGGAGGGAGTCGTACGAGGTGGTGGCCGGCCGGGGTGGCGGGACACCGCGACGGGGGCGGGAACTCTCCTCGGAACAGGCGGAGTTCATCGCCACGTCCGACACCTTCTTCCTGACGACCGTGCACCCGGACGGCGCCGACACCAGTCATCGGGGCGGCAACCCGGGCTTCGTAAGGGTGGCTTCGCCGGGGGAGCTGAGCTGGCGGGACTACCCGGGCAACTCGATGTTCCTCACCCTGGGCAACCTCGCGGCGGACCCGCGCGCGGGCCTGCTCCTCCTGGACTGGACGACGGGTACGACGCTCCAGCTGACGGGCGAGGCGCACACGGAGTTCGACGCGGCGGGCGGTCGCCGGGTGCGGCTGGCGATCCGGGAGGTCGTCGAGACACCGGAGGCGCTGCCCCTGCGCTGGTCGCCGCCCGCATACTCACCGGCCAATCCGCCGGACAGGCCCTAACGTCCCCCCATGCGCAAGAAGTTGAGGGTGGCGGCCTACGCCCTGTGTGTCCGGGACGATCACCTCCTGCTCGCCCGCTGGATCGGCGACGACGGCCGCCCGGAGTGGACCCTGCCGGGCGGCGGCATGGAGCACGGCGAGGATCCCTACGACACGGTGCTGCGGGAGGTGGAGGAGGAGACCGGGTACACCGTCGAGATCACGGAGCTGCTCGGCGTCGACTCCATCCGCCTCGCACAGACGCGGTGTTGGGGCCGTGGCGTCGACCGCCAGGGCCTGCGCCTCGTCTACGAGGCCCGCGTCACCGGCGGCGAACTCCGCCCCGAGGTCGGCGGCTCCACCGACATGGCGGCCTGGCATCCCCTGGCGCAGGTACCCGAACTGAACCGGGTCGGACTGGTGGACGTGGGGCTGGCGTTGTGGCGGGAGCGACCGGCGACGGGGCGGGTGGCGGGCGCCCGGGATTAGGGCCTGTCCGGCGGATCAAGTCGCAGGAAAACCGCGGCACCTCATCGACGCGGGTGAGCGGGGTCTGGTGCGTTGGACTGCAAGGCGGAGGAGGGCGGCGACGCGGAGCGTCGGCAACCGACGACAACGCCGCAGGCCGGCGTGCCAGACCCCGCGTCTGCGGCATGATCCGCCGGACAGGCCCTAGGCCTTTGGGCCGCCGATGTCGATTCCCTCCCGGACGGGGCGCTTGTCTGGAATGCTGAACGGCATCGCCATTGCCGAGGGGGACGGCCATGGAATGGTCGATGTCCGTCACATACGGGGCGCTGGGCGGTCTGGTCGTGGAGATCGTGGTCTTCTACGGCCGGATCGCGACCTGGCAGGCGGCCAGGCACCGGGCGCTGTCGCGGAACCGCCGCCGCGACAAGCTGCCGCGCTTCGACAAGTACATCGACCCGCCCTCCGACGCGCTGGCCGCCCTGACGCGGATCTGCCTCGGCGCAGGTGCCGGCTGGCTCTTCGCACCCCAACTGACGGGCGCGCTCGCCACGGTGGCGGTGGGCGCGTCGGCACCGGCGCTGCTGCGGCAGCTGGGGAGCGCGCGCACGCTCCAGGCGGCGATCGCCGGGACGCAGGCGGAACCCGCGGCGCCGGCCGGTGAGGAAGTCCTCGAGTCATGACCCGCCGCCTCGCGGAACGCTACTGGGCCTCCCTGACGGACTCCCGTCCCGAGGCCCTGGACCACCTCGTCGAACACGGCCGCCGCCGGGATCTGCCGCTGTGGCGGAGGTACGTGGCGTCACTGCTGGACGTCGAGCCGCTCGCCCTCGACGGCGGCGCGGAGACGCGTGCGGAGGGTGCGGGTGCGGGCGAGGAACCGGAACCGCCCACATCCACCTTCCACTACACCCTCGACACGGACGTCGACCTCGGGCGGCCCGCGCCCGCGCGAGGGATCGGCCGGGTGATGGCCGGCTGGGTACTCGCGGCGGTCTTCGTCGGCGTGGCCGTCCTCGGGTTCTCGCTTCACTTCGGTGCCCGGCAGCAGGTCGTCCCGGTCATCGAGATCGGCGGCGCTCCCCGTACGAGCCCGCCGCCCGCGGCACGTGAGGAGGCCGGCGGGTTCGCCTGGGTCCCGCCCCAGGGCTGGCGCCGGGATGTGAAGACCGGTGCCGAGGTGCACTACACCTCTCCCGAAGGGGACCAGGAGGTCGCCGTGAAGTCCTCCCTGTCCCGGGGCGACCTCATGAAGACCTGGAAGGCGTCGGAGAAGAACGCCCGGCAGGGGCAGGACTACCGGAAGATCCGGCTCGACCCGGCCCGCTTCGAGGGCTGGCCCGCGGTCCTGTGGGAGTACACCTTCACGCTCCAGGGCAAGCCCTGGCACGCCGTGCTCCTGGGCTTCACGGTGGAGGGGCGGACGTACCAGATCAACACCTGGTACCAGCCGACCGCGGCCCAGCCGATGAAGACCTACGAGAAGGTCCGGGCGAGCTTCACCGTGCTGCCGTCGGAACCCTCGACTACCCCGCCAGATGAACAGCCTGTGACCACCATCCGCCCACCGGACGAGCCCTCGTAGACACTCAGGGTCCCCCAAGATCCACGTACGGTGATCGGTGTTGCGCGTTGCCGTCTCGTTCACGTACAGGTCATCCTCGCTGCCAAGCATCCAGAGCGAGCGGGGAATTCGCGTCAGCGAGCGACCCGCGACCACTGCCGACGCGTTCGCACTCGGGGAGACCGCGCCATGTCGCGCACACGCTCTGTCGCCACCTCCGCCCTCGCGGTCAACCGCCGCACCGTCCTCGCCGTCACCGGCGCCGCAGCCGTCTCCGCCGGCGTCGGCTACGCCCTGCGGCCCACCGACAGCCAGGCCGCCACCGCCACCTCGACGTCCACCGCCGCCGGTTCCGGCATCGCGGCCGAGGCGCCCGTCGCCCAGTCCCGGCAGGCTCCGGCCACCACCCCCCTCGCGCCCTACACCCGCGGCACCACCGTCGCCACCGTCGCCGCCGCCCGCACCTCCTCCGGCTTCCGCCGCCTCGGCAACGGCCCCGGCTGGGCGCGGGTCGTCCGCGGTGACCTCGCCGCGCCGAAGACCGGCCGCGCCGGCCGCCGTACCGCGCTCGCCGCGTTCGTGCAGCTCACCGACATGCACCTCATCGACGCCCAGCACCCGATGCGCCTGGAATACCTGCGCTCGACCGACGTGCACGCCTGGCGTCCGCAGGAGGCGCTGACCGTGCACGGCGCGGTCGCCCTCGTCGAGCGGATCAACGCGCTGCGCGGCGGCCCCGTCACCGGCGCCCCGCTGCACTTCGCGATGACCACCGGCGACAACACGGACAACAACGCCAAGTCCGAGCTGGAGTGGTTCCTGAAGGTGATGAGCGGCGGCCGGATCAGCCCCAACTCCGGTGACCCGCGGCGGTACGAGGGCGTCCAGAACAGCGGCCTCAAGCAGTACTGGCAGCCCGACGCCACGGTCCGCGACGCCGACAAGCAGCTCGGCTTCCCGCACCTCGACGGCTTCCTCGCCGCCGCGATCCGCGAGCTCAACAGCCCCGGTCTGAACCTCCCCTGGTACTCCACGGTCGGTAACCACGACGCCATGCCGCTCGGCTGCTACGGCTCCCACGCCGACCCCTGGCTCACCGAGTACGCGGTCGGCGGCAAGAAGCTCATGAGCCTGCCGGCCGCCGAGGCGAAGAAGCTCCAGAACGCCATCAAGACGGCCAAGGACCCCAAGGGCGCCGGCTTCCGCGACCTGCTCAAGGCGCACGCCCGTGACATGCGCGCGGTGACGCCGGACGAGAAGCGGGCACCTTACACGCCGGCCGAGTACGTCAGGGCCCACCTCGACCCGGCCTACCGCGGTGTCGGCCCGGTCGGCCACGGCTACTCCACCGCCAACCTCGACGCGGGCACCCAGTACTACTCCTTCCGCATCGCCGACGACGTCATCGGCATCAGCCTCGACACCACCGACGCGGGCGGCCACTACGAAGGGTCCGTCGGCACGGCCCAGTTGAAGTGGCTGGAGAAGACGCTGACGGACAACAAGGACTCGTACGCGATCCTCTTCAGCCACCACACCAGCCAGTCGATGGACAACACCCGCCCCGACCCGGCCCGCCCCGGCGAGCGCCGCCACAGCGGTGCCGAGGTCGTCGCCCTGCTGGCCCGCCACCGCAACGTCCTGGCGTGGGTCAACGGTCACATCCACCGCAACGACATCACCGCCCACGCGGGCTCCGGCGGCGGCCCCGGCTTCTGGGAGATCTCCACCGCCTCCCACGTCGACTACCCCCAGCTCGCCCGGGTCGTCGAGCTGGTGGACAACAAGGACGGCACGCTCTCCCTCTTCACCACCTGCGTCGAGTCCTCCGCCCCGCACCGCACGGATTTCGCCGACCTCTCCCAGACCGGTCTCGCGGCGCTGTACCGCGAGCTGTCGTTCAACGCCCCGGGCGCCAGTACGACGCTGGGCGGCGCGGCGCGGGACCGCAACACGGAGCTGGTGCTGAAGAAGGGCTGAAAGCCGCCCAACCGGAGTACAACGGTCAACCTCGCCGACACCGCCCGTGTCTCCTCCTCCGACCAGCACGAATGGCCGGAAGGGGAAGAACATGAGGACCGTACGGACGACTCTCGTGGCGGTGACGGCGGTGGTGCTGTCGGCGGCACTGGCGGGCCCCGCCCTGGCCGCCCCGAGAGACGGCGGCGAGCACGGTGCGACCCGGGAGGCGATCGAGGCCGCGGTGCAGGACGGCGTGCCCGGCGTCACGGCCACGGCGGGCCGCTGGTCGGCGACGGCGGGCGTCGGCGACCTGCGGACCGGCGCCCCGCGTTCGCCGTACGACCACTACCGCGTCGGCAGCATCACCAAGACCTTCGTGTCGACGGTGCTGCTCCAACTGGAGGCGGAGGGGCGGCTGTCACTGGACGACACGGTGGAGAAATGGCTGCCGGGCGTGGTGCGCGGCCACGGCCACGACGGCCGTGGGATCACCCTCCGCCGGCTGCTGAACCACACCAGCGGCATCTACGACTACACGTCCGACGACGACTTCGGCCGCACGTACTTCCTGGCCGACGGCTTCCTGAAGCACCGCTACGACACCAAGTCGCCGCGGGACCTGGTGGCGATCGCGATGCGGCACGCGCCGGAGTTCGAGCCGGGTGCGACGTGGAGCTACTCCAACACCAACTACATCCTGGCGGGGATGGTCATCGAGAAGGTGACGGGACGGCCGTACGCCGCCGAGATCCGCGACCGGATCATCGAACCGCTCGGCCTGCGCGCCACGTCCGTCCCCGGCACCCGCGTCACCGTCCCGCAGCCCTCCGGTCGCGCCTACTCCAAGCTCGCCGAGACGACGACGGGCCCGACGTACGACGTCACGAAGCTCAACCCGTCCCTGGCGGGTTCGGCGGGCGGCATGATCTCCGACTCCGCGGACCTCGGCCGCTTCTACTCGGCCCTCCTGCGCGGCAGGCTGCTCCCGCCGAAGCAACTGAAGGAGATGAAGACGACGGTCACGGCGGTGGGCTGGCCGAACGCCGGCTACGGCCTCGGCCTCATCGACCGCGAACTGAGCTGCGGCGTCCACGTCTGGGGCCACGGCGGCGGCATCCACGGCTCCCAGTCGGAGGCGGTCACCACGGCCGACGGCCGCCACACCCTGGCCTTCAACTTCAACGGCGACTGGTCGGGAGACAGCGACGCGGTGATCGAGGCGGAGTTCTGCGGCGACTAGCCACACACGAGGAGGGGCCGCCCGGTCCCCTCCGCCCGGCGGCCCCTCCTCTCTCCCCCCTGATCCCCCCGGTCCGTCACTACCGGGGGAGGACGACCACATACGCGGCCGGGTCGCGGTCGCCGGACGCCATGAGCGCCGTGCGGACCACGGCCGCCTGTTGCTCCATGGACTCCCTCAGCTTCTTC
>JABFXD010000985.1 GCA_013361925.1 Streptomyces sp.
CCGCCGGCGGCCTCGCGCTGCTGACCGCCCTCACCGCACTCACCGCCGTCACGGCCCAGCCCGCCTCCGCCCACGGACTCCACCGGCCGTCCCTGGCGTCCCACTGCACGGGCACCGCGCCCATCGTCTGCCACTTCGACGTCCCGCCGGGCACCTACGACGTCTCCGCGCTGCTCGGCGGCGACACGGCGGGCAGCACCTCCATCAGCGCGGAGCAGCGCCGCGCGGTACTCGGCGAGACCACCACCGCGGCCGGCGACCGGGCCTACCGCAGCTTCACGGTCGATGTCCGTGCCGTGGAGGGCGAACCGACCGGCGAGGTCGGCAGCCCCGGCCTCGACCTGCGCTTCGAAGGCTCCGCCCCGCTGCTCGCGGGCCTCCACGTCACCCCCGCCCCGCATGCCCGTCAGATCCTGCTCGCCGGTGACTCCACCGTCTGCGACCAGCCTCTGGAGCCGTACACCGGCTGGGGCCAGGAGATCCCCCAGCTGCTGCGCCGTGGCATCTCGGTCGCCAACCACGCCGACTCGGGCGAGAGCACGGTCTCCTTCCTGGCGAACCCGCTCCTGTTCGACCAACTGGAGACGGAGATCCGCGCGGGTGACCTGGTCCTCGTCCAGCTCGCCCACAACGACAAGACGACCACCGCCGACGTCTACCGCGCCAACCTGACGGCCATGGCCGAACGGGTCCGGGCACACGGCGGCCAACCCGTCTTCGTGACCCCCATCGTCCGCCGGCGTTTCAACTCGGACGGCACGCTCAACTCCGTGGCCCTGCATGTGATGGCAGCGGACCTGCCGAACGAAATGCGCTCCCTCGCCCACGAGTTGGGCGTCCCACTGGTGGATCTCACGCAGCTGAGCAAGGACCTCGTCGAGGGCCTGGGTGTCGAGGCGTCCAAGGATCTCTACCTGACCGACATCAACGGCGACAACACGCACACGTCGGTCCATGGGGCGACGACGTTCGCCGGGCTGGTCCTCGGCGATCTCGCGGACCAGGGCCTGGTCCCGGCGCGCCAGGTGCGCTGACCGGTGGGGCCACCTAGTGGACGGTGAAACCGCCGTCGACCGGGAGAGCGGTTCCCGTGACGAAGCTCGCGCCGGGGCTGCACAGCCACAGGACGGCGGCCGCGACCTCGTCGGCCCGTCCCAGCCGCCCGATGGGCTGTTCCTTCATGATCGCGGCCATGGCGTCGGCCTGGTTCTCGACCATGTCGGCGACCATCGGAGTGTCGATGACGCCGGGGCACACGGCGTTGATGCGGACGCCTCGGGGCGCGTATTCGACGGCCGCGCTGCGGGTCAGGCCGATGACGCCGTGCTTGGAGGCGTGGTAGGCCGCGCGCTCGGGCAGCCCGACGAGCCCGCCCAGGGAGGAGCAGTTGACGATGGTGCCGCTGCCCTGATCCCGCATCTGTCGCAGTTCGTGCTTCATCGCCGCCCAGACACCGCGCAGGTTGACCGCGTTGACCTGGTCGAACACATCGGCCGTCTCGTCGGCGGCGTCGGTCGGGGGCGCCTGGACGCCGGCGTTGTTGAACGCCATGTCCAGACGGCCGTACTCGGTGACCGCGCGCCGCACCGCCGCTTCCACCTGCTGTTCGTCGGTGACGTCGCAGGCCACACCGATCGCCCGGCCGCCGCGGCCGGTGATCTCCTCGGCGGCCTTGTGGGCGGCATCGTGGTCGCGGTCGGCCAGCACCACGGCCGCGCCGGAGTCGGCGAAGGCGCGGGCCGCCGCCAGGCCCATGCCGGAGGCGGCGCCGGTGACCAGGGCCACCTGCCCGGAGAAGTCGTAGGTGGGATTCACGGGGTTCGTGGGGTTCATGGGGTTCATGGGGGTTCTCCGTCGAGTTCGAGATCGGGTCTCGCGACCGGCCCGGGAGTGTCGAGAGGCCCGGCGAGAGCGGCTGGAAGGAGGGGGTGAGGGGTCAGGGCTTGAGCAGGGTCTTGATGGCGCGGCGCTCGTCCATCGCCCGGTAGCCCTCCGCGGCCTGATCGAGCGGGAGCGTGAGGTCGAAGACCTTGCCCGGGTCGATCTCGCGGTCCCAGATGAGCTGGATCAGCTCGGGCAGGAACCGGCGCACCGGAGCGGGCCCGCCGTGCAGATGCACCCCGGAGAAGAACAGTTCCTCGCCCGGGAGCTCCACCCCGTGGGCCACACCCACGTATCCGACGTGCCCGCCGGGGCGGGTGGCGCGGATGGCCTGCATCATCGATTCCTGCGTGCCGACGGCCTCGATCACGCTGTGGGCGCCGTATCCGCCGGTGAGCTCCTTGATCCTGGCGACGCCCTCGTCGCCGCGTTCCGCCACGATGTCGGTCGCGCCGAACTCACGGGCGAGCTGCTGCCTCGACGCGTGCCGGGACATCGCGATGATGCGTTCGGCGCCCAGCTGCTTCGCGGCCAGGACCGCGAGCAGACCCACGGCTCCGTCGCCGACGACGGCCACGGTCCTGCCCGGCCCGGCCTCGGCGGCCACCGCGCCGAACCAGCCCGTCCCGAGGACGTCGGAGGCGGCCAGCAGCGAGGGGATCAGGTCGTCGTCCGGCACGGCGGGAGTGGCGACGAGGGTGCCGTCGGCCAGCGGCACCCGCAGGTACTCCGCCTGAGCCCCGCCGGCACCCACGAACTCGCCGTGCGCGCACCGTGACTGGTAGCCGGCCTCACAGATCTCGCAGGTGTTGTCCGAGGCCATGAACGACCCGATGACGAAGTCGCCCACCTCGATGTTCTTGACCTCGGCGCCGATCTCGGTGACGACACCGACGTATTCGTGCCCCATCGGGGTCGGCCGGGCCACCTTGTTGATGCCTCGGTAGTCCCACAGGTCCGAGCCGCACACGCAGCTGGCGGACACACGGACGATCGCGTCCGTCGGCGCGACGATCGTGGGGTTCTCGCGCTCTTCGACCCGGATGTCGCCCGGGGCATGAATGACTGTTCCACGCATGTGCTGACGTTCCTTTTCGCACGGCTTTTCTGAGGTACCCAGCAACCGTCCCGCGCGTCGCGCACGCGTGCCAGGCCCTGTCAGGGACCCCCACCCGCGGAACAGGCGCCCTAGCCTGGAAGCCATGGAGTTCCAGCAGGAGATCAGAGGGTTTCTCATGAGCCGCCGGGCGAGGATCACACCCGAGCAGGCCGGGCTCCCCTACGTCGCAGGTCACCGCCGCGTCCAGGGGCTGCGGCGCGAGGAGGTGGCGATGCTCGCGGGCCTCAGCGTCGAGTACTACACGCGTATGGAGCGCGGGCGGATCGGCGGCGCGTCCGAGAGTGTCCTCGACGCGGTCGCCGGTGCGCTGCACCTGGATGACGACGAGCGCGCCCATCTGTATGACCTGGCCCGCAACGTCGCACCCGGCGCACGCCGCAAGCGCCCTCAGCGCACCTCCCCCATCACCGCGTCCGTGCAGCAGGTGCTCGACTCCATGAGCGTGCCCGCCGTCATCCAGAACGGCCGTCTCGATCTCCTCGCGGCCAACGAACTGGGCCGCGCCCTGTACGCCGACCTGTTCACCACGGGCGGGCCGCCACCGAACCTCGCCAGATACGTGTTCGTCGACCCACGTGCGCAGGCCTACTACACCGACCTCGACGAGGCGAAGGACCAGGTGGTCGCGATACTCCGCGCGACCGCCGGGCGCGACCCGCTGGACCGGCAGGTGACCGAACTCATCGGGGAGCTCTCCACGCGCAGCACCGATTTCAGCACCCGGTGGGCCCGGCACGACGTGCGCCGCCACTCGCGCGGACGCAAGGTCGTGCACCACCCGGCCATCGGCAGGATGGACCTGGCGTACGACGACTTCGCCCTGCCCGGCGACCCGCACGTCTCCATCACCACCTACACCGCGGTTCCCGGAACGCCCAGCGCGGACGGTCTCACCCTGCTGGCGACCTGGGCCGCGACGCAGAGGCAGCCACAGACCGCGCCCGGCCGGGTCGCCCCTGAGGCGTGACGTCGCGAGCAGGGGCCGACGTCCGGGGCCATCGAGCCCAGAGCCCCCGCCCTCACAGCGGGCTGCCGGTGCCCGGCCCGTACAGGACACGCGTCAGCTGACGGTCGCCGCCGCGTGCGTCACCGCGATGAGGGCCAGTACGGCGGCCGGAGCCGCCCGCAGCGGTGGGTCGCCGTGGCGCAGGTGGACCACCGCCGCCGCGGCCATCAGCAGGGCGAGGCCGGTCGCCGCGGCGCCGCCCAGCGGTGTCCAGGACAGCCCCGCCAGCAGACCGGTGACGCCGGCCACCTCCAGCGCGCCGACGACACGGTAGAGGCGGGTCGACATCCCCAGATGGGCCGCCGCCTGCCGCATCACCGGCACGGCGGCGATCTTGGCCAGGCCCAGCGGGAGGAAGACCAGGGACAGGGCGATGGCCGACACGGTGGTCATGCGCTGGTCCTGCCCGCGCGACGCTCGGCGCCCAGTCTCGCGTAGTGGTCGATGAGCTCGGGGCTGTCCACGGTGGCGGGGTTGACGACCTGCTCGACCGGCGCGCCCTGGAGCAGCCGCTTGACCGGGACCTCCAGCTTCTTGCCGGTACGGGTGTGCGGGATGCCCGGCACTTCGATCACCTCGTCGGGGACGTGGCGCGGTGAGGCGCCCGTACGGACGGCGTCACGGATCCTGTCGCGCAGGGCATCGTCCAGTGTCACGCCGGGCGCCGGGACCACGAACAGCGGCATCCAGTAGCCGCCGTCCGGCTCCTCCGCGCCGATGACCAGTGCCTCGGCGACCTCGGGGAGGCGCTCGACGACGTCATGGATGTCGGCGCTGCCGAGGCGGACCCCGTTGCGGTTGAGCGTGCTGTCCGAGCGGCCGTGCACGATCACCGAGCCGTGGCCGGTGACGGTGATCCAGTCGCCGTGCCGCCAGATGCCGGGGTACGAGGAGAAGTAGGCGTCGCGGTAACGGGTGCCGTCGGGATCGTTCCAGAAGTACAGCGGCATGGAGGGCATGGGGCGGGTGACGACCAGTTCGCCGACCCGGCCGATGACGGGCAGGCCCTCGGCGTCGTACGCGGCCAGCGCCACGCCCAGGTGCGGTGCGGACAACTCCCCGGCCCAGACAGGGGTGTTGGGCGCGCTGCCCGCGAAGCCGGAGACGATGTCGGTGCCGCCGCTGATGGAGGCCAGCAGCACCCTCTCCCCCACGTGGTCGCGGACCCACGGGTAGGCGGAGGCGGGCAGCGCGGAGCCGGTGCAGCCGACCACGCGGATCGACGACAGGTCGTGCACCGAGGGGGCGATGCCGAACTTGGCCATGCCCAGCAGGTACTGGGGGCTGGTGCCGAAGACGGTGACGCGGTGGCGGGCGGCCAGCTCCCACAGGACGTCGGGGTGGGCGAAGGGGGCCGGGCTGCCGTCGTAGGTGCAGGTCGTGGCGCCGGTCAGGAGGGTGGAGACGACCAGGTTCCACATCATCCAGTGGGTGGTGGTGTACCAGAGGAGGCGGTCGTCCGGGCCCAGGTCGGAGTGCAGGCCGAGGGTTTTGAGGTGTTCCAGGAGCACCCCGCCGTGGCCGTGGACGATGCCCTTGGGCAGGCCCGTGGTGCCGGAGGAGAAGACGACCCACAGGGGGTGGTCGAACGGCACCGGTACGCAGCTGAGTTGCTCGGTGCGGGTCGAGGCGTCCTCCCAGGGCACCACCAGCGTCGGGTAGGCCCGGGTCGGCCAGGGCAGACCGACGTGGTCGACCAGCAGGGTCGCCTTCAACGTCGGCAGCGCAGCGGCCAGTTCGAGGACGGCGTCGCGGCGGTCGTGGGTGGTGCCGTTGAAGAGGTAACCGTCGGCGGCGATCAGCACGGTGGGTTCGAGCTGGGCGAAGCGGTCGGCGGCGGCCCTGGGTGCGTAGTCCTGCCCGCACACCGACCACACCGCGCCCAGGCTCGCGGCGGCGAGGAACGCGACGATCGCGTGCGGGGTGTTGGGCAGGTAGCCGACGACCCGGTCGCCCTTGCCGACACCGAGGTCGCGCAAGGTGGCGGCGACGGAGGCGACCAGGTCCCGCAGCCGCCCACCGGTCACCTCGTACCCGGAACCGGTCTCGTCGAGGGCGACGATCGCCGCGTCGTCGTCCCTGACCTTGCGCAGGGCGTGGTGGGCGTAGTTGAGGGTGGCGCCGGGGAACCAGCGGGCGCCGGGCATCCGCTCCTCGACCAGGACCTGTTCGTAGGGGGTGTCGGCGTCGACGGCGAAGTAGTCCCACACCGCGCCCCAGAAGCCCTCCAGGTGGGTGACGGACCAGCGGTGCAGGGCGGCGTAGTCGGTGTCGTCCACGCCGACGTAGTGGGCGAAGTCCGCGATGCGACTGACGGCCGCCGTCTCCGGATCGGGGGTGAAGAAGGGCGTGCTCATCGCGTCGTGCTCCTCAAGAGGCTCTGCGGGGCCTTCCGTTCGGAGGGAACGGGGCTTCGTGTGGTGTGCAGGAAGGACGCCCAGGCGGTGGTGGCCGTGAAGTCCCGGCCGCCTGTCGGGATGACGTCCATGACGACGCGGTCGGGCCGCAGCAGGACCGCGTCGGCGCGTCCGGAGCGCAGCCAGGCGGCGAGTGTGCCGTCGTCGCCGAGGTCGGTCACCGCAACCGCGTCCACACCGAGACCGTGGGCGAGCGCGGTCAGGGAGGGGCCGGGTTCGGTGGCGGTCAGCAGGGCGAAGGAATCGCCGAGCACCTCGTCGAGCCGGGTGCGCCGGCCGTCGATACTCACCCACGGCTGGGGGCAGTGGGTGCCGGCCAGGCCCCGGCGCACACCACGCCGCACCAGCGGTCCGGCGGTCAGGGGTGGGCTCAGATCGCGGCCGGCGAGTTCGGTCAGGCCGGGTATGCGGCAGGCGGCGGCCAGTGCCCGGCGGCGCAGCGCGGCGGCCCCGTCCTGGCCGCCGGTCATGGCCCAGCCCATGGCGACCGCGAGGCGGACCACATGCCGGGCGTGCGGCCTGCGTTCGCTCTCATAGGTGTCCAACAGCCGTTCGTCGCCGCCCTGTTGGAGTACCCGGGCGAGTTTCCAGGTGAGGTTGTAGGCGTCCCGCAGCCCCGAGCACAGGCCCTGTCCGATGAACGGCGGGGTGAGGTGGGCGGCGTCGCCGAGC
>JABFXD010000325.1 GCA_013361925.1 Streptomyces sp.
GAGGCGTGGCTGCACAACGCCCACATCCCGGAGTACCACCAGGGCAGCTGGACCAACCACTCCGCGCGCCGCAAGCGCAAGCTGCTCCTGCACCGCGAGGAGATCGACAAGCTGGAGTCGAAGTCCCAGGAGACGGGTCACACGATCGTGCCCCTCGCCCTCTACTTCAAGGACGGCCGGGCGAAGGCCGAGATCGCGCTCGCGCGCGGCAAGAAGGAGTACGACAAGCGCCAGACCCTGCGCGAGAAGCAGGACCGGCGGGAGTCGGACCGGGCGATCGCGGCGGCGAAGCGGAAGCAGCGGGGGCAGTAGGAATAGGCTGGCACCAGCCCGCGTTGGTCACGTAGGATGGCATCAGCACCGGCCACGGTCGGTGTGCGCATTGAAAACACAACATGGGGATGATCGGTTTCGACAGCGGATGTCGAAGCAGGGGAAGCGTGTCGAGGAAGCGGCAATGATCTCGTAAACCATATGTCGCAACCAATAATCGCCAATTCCAAGAGCGATTCCCGCGCCTTCGCCCTCGCTGCCTAATAAGCAGTGAGTGAAGGCCCTTAACGGGTGTCAGACCGGGGGTGTTCCCGACCCGGACCCTGGCATAATCTAGGGGACTAAACCATTCGGCCCGGTCACGGGGTCGGATGGGAAATCAAACAGTGACTGGGCCCGTCGGCGACTTGTTCGCGTGATCGCCGGGGCCGAGAAAATCACAGCGAACTGCACACGGAGAAGCCCTGATTCAGCACCGTTGGACGCGGGTTCGATTCCCGCCATCTCCACTCGCCCAGACCGATGGGCACCCCATGTGGGCACAGCCCCGTTGCTCTTGAGCAGCGGGGCTTTGTCATACCCCGATGTCCTGAGTTCGTGAGTTCCTGAGAGCCCTGCCATGACCGATGAAGACGCCCCCCGGCCGCTGCTGCTCCACGCCGGTGCCGAGCTGCCGTGGGACGAGCTGCCCGACGGCCTCGCCGAGCGGCTCCGGGCGTGGTACCGGGCCCGGCCGGCCGACGGCTTCACCTCCCGTCCCGCGCTGCGCAAGCACGTCCGGCAGGGGGTGGAGGCGGCCCAGGAGCTGGCCAGGTGGCTGGGGCCCGAGTGGGAGGTGCGGTACCGGGACGAGCGGCATCGCACCGAGAAGTACGTGTGCTGGGGCTGCGGGCGGCTGTACTGGGACGTCGAGGCGCACGGCTCCCCGGCGCACCCGCGGGACTTCGTCGTCCACGGCGAGTACCGGTGGTACCCGCTGCGCGCCGACGGCTTCGGGGACTTCGCGCCGGACGACCCCACCGCGGCGCTGGCCTTGCCCGAGGAACTCGTCGGCGATCTCAACCGGTGGTCCGCGCAGATCGACGCGGCCATGGACCTCTGGCTCCAGGACCGGGACGACGAGGCGTTCCGTGCCACGCACGAGCGACTGGACGGTGCGGGGCGGGAGTTGACCCTGCGGATCGCTCCCGAGCTCGGGCCGGGCCGGACCGTCCGATACGGCGGCCTCTGGTAGTCCTCATGGCCCCACGCCCGGCGCTCGTGTTGTGGTGTGCGGCCCCATATCCGGGGGTCGTTCACGCTTCTACGGTCCCTGCCCATGACACACACCAGAGCCGCGAGCCTCATCGCCGTCCTGACGGCCCTCCTCGCCGTCCTCCTCACCCCGGCGCCCGCGTCCGCCGCCTCCCTCCAGGAGGTCACCGGCTTCGGGAGCAACCCGGGGGCGCTGCGGATGTTCCGGTACGTTCCCGACGGACTGCCCGCCGGGCGGCCGGTCGTCGTCGCGCTGCACGGCTGCACCCAGAACGCCTCCGGGTACGGCACCGGCAGCGGATGGACGCAGCTCGCCGACCGGTGGGGCTTCTCCGTCGTGCTGCCGCAGCAGCAGAGCGCGAACAACTCCTCGCTCTGCTTCAACTGGTTCCAGAGCGGCGACATCACCCGCGGCCAGGGCGAGGCCGCGTCGGTCGCGCAGATGGTGGACCGGCAGGTCGCCGATGTCGCCGGGGGCCGGGTGTATGTGACGGGGCTGTCCGCCGGGGGCGGGCTCGCCGCCGTGATGATGGCCGCGTACCCGGAGAAGTTCACGGCGGGCGGGATCGTCGCCGGACTGCCGTACGGGTGTGCGCAGGCCGCCGGGTCGCCGTACGTGTGCATGTACGTCGGGGCGACCCAGACCGCCGGGCAGTGGGGTGACCGGGTGCGGGCCGCGCGGCCCGGGTACACCGGGCCCTGGCCGACGCTGGTCGCCTTCCAGGGCACGGCCGACTACACGGTCAAGCCCGTCAACATGACCGACCTCGTCAAGCAGTGGACCGAGGTGCGTGGTGCGGACCAGACGGCCGACGTCAGTGACACCGTCGCCGGGTATCCGCACCGGACGTACCTGGACGCGGGCGGCAGCGCCGTCGTCGAGACGTACAGCGTCACCGGGATGGGACACGGGCAGCCCGTCGATCCGGGCAGCGGGAGCGAGCAGTGCGGGAGTGCCGGGGCGTACGTCCTCGACGTGAACCTGTGCGCCGCCTACCGGATGGGTGCGGCGTGGGGGCTGGCCGGCTGAGGGGCGTCCGCCGCGTGGCGCGGGCCTGCGCCACGCGGCGACCCCGGTTCACCTCAGACTGAACGTCGACAGCCGCAGGCCCGCCCCCTTCAGCACCAGGTACACGTCCGTACGGCCCTTCGCCGCTCGTGACAGGTCGGCGGTCACCGTCTCGTAGGTGTACGGCGACGAGGTGCCGCCGAAGGCCGCCGTGCCGACGAGGGTGCCGGTCGGGGAGCCGAGGCGGATCTCGACCGTGCCCGCCGCGCCGGCCGCCCGGGCGCTGAACTCGGCCGCGCCCGAGCCGAGTCGGGTGTCCGTGAACTTCAGCCACGCCCGGTCGGACGCCGCCGCCACCGCCGTACCGCGCTCCTTGGACTCGTCGACGAGGCGGGTGCCGTCGTAGTCGTCGAAGTTCTCGGCGCGGGTCGTGCGGGTGAGGTCGCGGGCCGGGATGGTCTCGCCGGCGACCTGCCAGGTGGCGCGGGAGCGGATGTCGGCGGAGGAGGAGCCGACCAGGACGTCGTAAGTGCCCTTCTCCACCGTCCACTTGGAGCGGGTGACGTCCCAGTGGGCCAGATCGGAGGTTCTCAGCTTCAGGTGGACCGTCTTCGTCCGGCCCGGCTTCAGCGAGACCCGCTGGAACGCCTTCAGCTGCTTCAGGGGCTGCTTGTCACGGGAGACGCGCTGGTGGGTGTAGAGCTGGACGACCTCGTCGCCCGCGCGGCTGCCGGTGTTGGTGACCTTCACCTCGTAGCCGTCGGCCGTCCTGCGCAGGTCGCCGTAGCGGAAGGAGGTGTAGGACAGGCCGTGGCCGAAGGGGTAGAGGGCCTGGCCCTTGAAGTACTGGTAGGTGCGGTCGGACTTGATGATGTCGTAGTCGAGGATCGAGGGGAGGTCGGACTCGGAGCGGTACCAGGTCTGGGTGAGGCGGCCGGAGGGGTTGGCGTCGCCGTAGAGGAGGTCCGCCAGGGCGTTGCCGGTCTCCTGGCCCGCGTGGGAGGTCCACAGGAGTGCGGGGACGTCCTGCTGGAGGGCGCCGAGCGTGGTCGGGTAGCTGTTCTCGACCACCACGACCGTGTTCGGGTTGGCCTTGCGGACCGCCCTGACCAGGGCTTCCTGCGCCGGGGCCAGGCTCATGTCGGTGCGGTCGTGGGCCTCACGGCCGTTGATCGACGGGTTGGAGCCGACGACCACGACCGCCGAGTCCTTGCCCTTGACGGCGGCCACGGCCGCGTCGACGCCGCTGCGGACGACGTCCTTCGTGTAGTGGGCGGCCTGTTCCTTGGTCACCAGGCCGAGGGTGCCGTCCGCGCCGGTCGGGCCGACGTAGACCGGGTTGCCCCACCAGGACTCCTCGGTCTCGTAGCCCGCGTAGCGCAGCAGGTACGTGCCGTCGCTCTGCTCCTCCAGCTTGAACTGCTGCTGGACGAACCAACCACCGGGCTGTGCCTGGTCGTTGGCGAATCCGGACCAGTTGTAGCCGACGTACTTGCCGTTGTCCGCCGAGCGCAGGGTGACCACGCCGCCGCCCCAGTCGAAGACGTCGAACTGCGTCTGGGCGGTGGAGGTTTCGGCGCTCTCCTTCAGCAGGGCGTCACCGGTGGTGATGTACTTGCCGGTCGCCGTGTTCCTCAGCGCGATGCGGTCGACACCCTCGCTGCTGGTGACGTCGGTGCCGAGTTTGGCGGCGATGCCCTCGGCGGGGGTGACGGCGTAGGGGAGGGAGCCGGAGTACCAGTCGGTGTACAGGGTGTCGGCGAGGGGGCCGACCACGGCCACGTCCTTGTCCGACTTCTTCAGCGGCAGCGTGTGCGCCTGGTTCTTCAGCAGGACGGCACCTTCCGTCGCCGCCTCGCGGGCCAGCTTCTGATGCGCCGGGCTGTTGATGACGGACTTGTCGATCGCGCCGTACGTGCCGCCGCCCGGGTCGAACTCACCGAGGCGCACCCGGACGGACAGGATGTGTCCGGCCGCCTCGTCCACGTCCGCTTCCTTCAACAGGCCCTTGTCCAGCGCCGACTTGACGGCGCCGGTCGTCACCGACGAGTCCGCGTTGTTGTCGGTGAAGCTGTCGATGCCGGCCTTGATCGCCGCCGCGTCGCCCTCGACCACACTGGGGAAGTACTGCTGGTCGCCGGGGAGGTTGCCGGGTGCGAAGGCGTCGGTGACGTTCAGGAGGTCGTACGAGGACCAGTCGCGCACGACGTCGTCCAGGTCCGGGTTGACCGTGTTGGGGCGGCCGTTGACGAGGTTGTAGGAGGACATCACGCCGGTCGCCGCGTCCGCCTCGATCGCGGGCTTGAACGCCGCCTCGTCGTACTCCTTCGCCACGCGCGGGCGCAGGTCGGAGGAGGTGGTGGTGCGGTGGTACTCGTTGTTGTTGGCGAGGTAGTGCTTCAGCGTCGGGGCCGTCTTGAGATGGTCCGGGTCGCCGCCGGTCAGGCCCTCGCCGTACGCGGTCGAGAGCGCGCCGGTCAGTGCGGGGTCCTCGCTGTAGCCCTCCTCGTTGCGGCCCCAGCGCGGGTCGCGGAGCAGGTTCACCACGGGCGCCCACAGGTTGAGGCCCCAGCCCTCGGGGCGTTCCTGCTGGAAGCCGCGGGCCTCGTCGCCGACCGCGGAGCCGACCCGCTCCATCAGGGCCGGGTCCCAGCTGGAGGCCAGGCCGATCGCCTGCGGGAAGACGGTGGTCTCACCGAGCCAGGCGACGCCGTGCAGGGCCTCGGTGCCCGTGCGGAAGGGCTGGATGCCGAGGCGGGGGATCGCGGGCTGGTACTGGTGGAGGAGGGAGATCTTCTCGTCGAGGGTCAGCCGGTCCAGGAGGTCGTCGACCCGCCGGTCGACCGAGAGGGTCGGGTCGCGGAAGGGATAGGCGGGGTCGTCGGCGTGTGCGGGGACGGTGGCGCCGAGTCCCGCGATCAGGGCCAGCGCCACCACGAGCGTGGATCTAGGTCTCTTCTTGCTGCCTCTCATCGATCGGCTCCTTCGTGTAGGGCCTTGCGTCAACAGGGGTCATCTCAGGGCGTGTTCCTCGGTGCCGTGCTCGCGCGTTCCGTCATCCGGGGCGGCAGCAGCGTGGCCTCGGGCACGGCCTTGGCATCGAGCTTGCGCATCAGCAGTTCCACGGCCCGCTCGCCCACCTCGGCGGACGGCAGGGCGACCGAGGTGATCGGGACGCGGAGGTTCTCGGCGAGTTCGTCGGGGCAGATGGCGGTGATCGACAGGTCGGCGGGGACGCGCAGCCCGAGCTGCTCGAAGGCGTCGACGAGCGGCTCCAGGATCGCCTCGTTGTGGACGACGACCCCGGTCAACGCGGGCTGCTCGCGCAGCAGTTGCCCGGCCACCTCGCGGGCGGCGGCGGGCGTCGCCTCACAGGGGTGGACGGAGGAGGCGAGGCGGCCCCGGTCCGCGGCGGCGGTGAAACCCTGGACCACCCGCTGGGCGAACGCGGTCTGGCGGACGTAGACCTCGGGCGGTGAGCCGACCAGGGCGACCACCCGATGGCCCAGTCGGGCCAGATGCTCCACGCACGCCTCGCCGGCGGCCCTGAAGTCGAGGTCGATGCAGGTGAGGCCGTCGGCGTCGGCGGGGAAGCCGATCATCACCGAGGGCCGGTCCAGGGAGCGCAGCAACGGCAGCCGCGGGTCGTCGAGCTGGACGTCCATGACGACGAACGCGTCCACGAGCGCGGAGTCGGCGACCCTTCTGAGGCCGTCCTCGCCCTCCTCCTGGGTCAGCAGCAGCACGTCGTGGTCGTGGCGCCGGGCCGTGGTCACCACCGACACGGCGAACTGCATCACCACGGGGACGTGGATGCCGGCCCGTAAGGGCACGACGAGGGCCAGCACATTGGACCTACTGCTGGCCAGGGCGCGGGCGCCCGCGTGCGGGCGGTAACCGAGCTCGCGGATGGACGCCTCGACGCGCCGCCGCGTCTCCTCCGAGATGGGACGCTTGCCGCTGAGCGCGTAGGACACGGTGCTGGGGGAGACGCCGGCGTGCCGGGCCACGTCCGTGATCTTCACCATCAGCCCAGCTCCAGCGAGAGGAAGCCGGTGCCCGCCTGCGCCCGCACGGTCCGCTCCCCGGCGGCCAGCCCCCAGGGCGCCGAGGGATCGCTGCACGAGGCCCGCAGGGTGTCCCCTTCGCGTACGACGGTGAAAGCGACCTCGCCGACCCGCACCATCACCCGGTCGCCCCGCCGCAGCCGGTAGGCGTGCAGGGTCACCCCGTCGGCGTGGTCGTAGTCGGGGCGCTCCGCCACCGCGCCCACCGGGATCACCGCACCGGGCCTGACCAGCAGCGGCACGCTCTGGAAGGCGTGCTTCTCGCGCACCCAGCGCGGCCCGGTCACCGTCTCGCCGCCGACGAGGTGGGTCCAGGTGCCCTCGGGCACGTAGTAGGCGACCTCCCCGTCGTCGGAGAACACCGGCGCCACCAGCAGGTCGGGGCCGAGCATGTACTGCCGTTCCAGATGCGCGCACCCGGGGTCGTCCGGGAACTCCAGCACCATGGCCCGCATGACGGGCGTGCCCTCGGTGTGGGCGGTGCGGGCG
>JABFXD010000227.1 GCA_013361925.1 Streptomyces sp.
GCCCTGGCGATGTCGCGGACGTCGACGAAGTCCATGGTCTGCGTGCCGTCGCCGAGGATCAGCGGCGGCTCGCCCGCCTCGATGCGCTCCATCCAGCGGATGAGGACCTCGGTGTAGAGGCCGTGGATGTCCATGCGGGGGCCGTAGACGTTGAAGTAGCGCAGCGCCACGTAGTCCAGGTCGTACATGGCGTGGAAACTGCGCAGCATGCCTTCGTTGAAGGCCTTCGCGGCTCCGTAGAAGGTGTCGTTGTTGTACGGGTGGTGCCGCTCGGTCGTCGGGAAGTCCTCGGCCATGCCGTAGACGGACGCCGAGGACGAGGCGACCACCTTGGCGACGCCGGCCGCTGCCGCCGCCTCCAGCACGTTGAACGTCCCGTCCACCAGCACCTCGTTGGCGAGCCGGGGCTCCTCCGCGCACTGGGTGATGCGGATCGCGGCGAGGTGGAACACCAGGTCGGCGCCCTCGGTCACCTTCTTCACGGTGTCGATGTCACGGACATCGCCCTCGACGACCTCCACCACACCGCTCGGCAGTGCCTGGGCGAGGTTGGCGCGCCGCCCGCGCACGAAGTTGTCGAGTACGACGATCTCGCGGGCGCCGCCTTCGGCGAGGAGGTCGACGAGGTTGGAGCCGATGGTGCCGGCGCCCCCGGTGACCAGGATCTTCTTGCCACGAACGCTGCTCAACTGCTGTGCCCTCTCACGTGTGGTGACTTGGTTCAACGCCCGGCGCGCAGGCCGACGACCGCGCCCTTGAACTCGAGGCTGCGGGAGGCGGCTTCGAGGATGTCCAGCACGCGCAGGCCGGCCCGGCCGTCGGTCAGCGGCGCCCGGCGCTCGCGGATGGCGTCGCCGAACTCGTCGACCATGCTGCGCAGCGCCTCCTTCTCGCCGATGGCGGGCGCGACCATGTCGCCGGAGCGGTACGAGACGAGCATGTCCCGGCGTTCGTCCGCGCCGATCTCCTGCGGCGAGGCCAGGTCCACGCCCCGGTCGTAGACGGCCACCCGCTGAAGGGGGTTGAGGTCGTCCCAGACCAGGGTGCGCTTGGCGCCGCCGACCATCGTGGTCCGTACCTTGGTCGGGGAGAGCCAGTTGACGTGCACGTGGGCGATGGCGCCGGTGTTGAGCGTGAGCGTCAGATAGGCCACGCAGGCCTGTCCGGCCCCGATCGGGTCGGCCCCGTGGGCGGCGACGGCGACCGGTTCGACGCCCGCGGGGAGGATGAAGTCCAGGATGGACAGGTCGTGCGGGGCGAGGTCCCACATGACGTCGATGTCCTTCTGGACGAGCCCGAGGTTGATGCGGACGGAGTCGACGAAGTGGATCTCGCCGAGTTCCCCGGAGTGGACCATGTCCCTGATCCGGCCCACGGCGGGTGTGTAGCAGTAGGTGTGGTCGCACATCAGGGTGAGGCCGCGTTCCTCCGCCTCGGTCACCAGGCGCATCCCGTCGGCGTAGGTCGCCGCGAGCGGCTTCTCGACGAGGACGTGCTTTCCGGCGCGCAGGGCGGCCAGGGCGATGTCCAGGTGGGTGCCGGCGGGGGTGGCCACGGCGACGGCGGCCACGTCGGGGTCGGCGAGGACGGCCGCGTAGTCGGCGGTGGCCTGGACGGTGGAGTAGCCGCCGAGGACCCGCTGGGCCCGGTCGACGTCGAGGTCGCACAGCCAGCGCAGCCGGAAACGGTCGCTGGCCTGGAAGTTGCGTACGAGGTTGGGGCCCCAGTAACCGGCCCCGACGACCGCGACCCCCAACGGCTCCTGCGTCACAGCGCCCCTCTTTCCTCGGTTCTTCGGTAGGTCCCGGCTCATCAGTAGGCCCCCGTTCCACGCACCACCGCGGACCCGGTGCGCAGCAGGATGGTCAGGTCGAGGCCCATCGACCAGTTGTCCACGTAGCCGAGATCGAGCCGGACCGCCTCGTCCCAGGGCAGGTCGGAACGGCCGCTGACCTGCCACAGTCCGGTGAGTCCCGGCTTGACGAGCAGCCGGCGCTTGATGTCGGAGGTGTACTCCTCGACCTCTTCGGGCAGCGGCGGACGCGGTCCCACGAGCGACATGTCGCCGCGCACCACGTTGAGCAGCTGCGGCAGTTCGTCGAGCGAGCTGCGGCGCAGGAACGCGCCGACGCGGGTGACACGCGGGTCCTGCTTCATCTTGAACAGCAGTCCGTCGCTGTTCTCGTTGAGGTGCTTCAGCTCCGCCTTGAGTGCCTCGGAGTCCGGCCGCATCGTGCGGAACTTGAACATGGTGAAGTGGTCGCCGTACCGGCCCACCCGCTGTTGGCGGAAGAGTGCCGGTCCCGAGCTGTCGAGGCGGACGACGAGAGCGACGAGGAGCATCGGCAGCGCGAGGAAAAGCAGCAGTACAGCCGCGAGGGAACGATCCAGCAGTTGTTTGGGCAGCCGGGCGAACCGGGAGAGCTTCGGCGCCTGGATCCGCACCAGCGGCACCCCGTTGGTGGGCCGGACCGCGAGCCGCGGCGCGGACACGTCGGCCAGCATCGGGGCCAGCAGGAAGTCGACGCCCTGGGCGGCGGCCGTCCAGGACATCCGGCGCAGGACGGAGGCGTCGAGCTCGGGCGCCGGGAGCACCACCATGGTGCTGACGCCCATGACCCGCACGACGTCGTGCATGTCGTCGACGCCGCCGAGCACGGGGATCCCCAACTTACGGATCTCCGTGGCGTTCTCGGGGTCGGTCAGACACACGCCGGCGAGCTGCAACTCCTGCGCCCCGCCGCGGCGCAGCACGGCGACCAGTTCCAGGATGCCCTGCGCCGGGCCGACCAACAGGGTCGAGCTCCGGTCCCGGCCGCGCGCCCAGCGCCTGAGCAGTCTGCGTCGCAGCAGATGCCGTACGGGCAGGGCGATCGCGACAGCCGGTACCGCGGCCATGGTCATGTCATGGAAGAGGTCCGAGTCGTGCGCGAACAGCCAGTACGCGACCGCCGCCAAGGCGGGCAGTGCGACGGCTCCACGCAGCACCCTTCGGTACTCCTCGGTCCCCTGCCCCAGGGCACCGCGGTCGTACGTGCGATGGGCGAGCATCGCCAGGATCCAGGTCGGCGGCAGCACCAGGGCCACCGCCCAACGGCCGTACGCGCCGTGGATCAACAGCGCCGCGACAACGGCCGCGAGGCCGTCCGCGACCAGCAGAACGGTCCGGTACTTCCGGTCCCAGGGTCTTCGGCGAGCTGCCGGACGTCTAAGTTCCACATCCAATTGCTCATGCGTGACCTCAATGGTCATGGCCCCCCACCACAGGCGCAGCTACCCCTGGCCGCAAGAGATCAGGACATACCGTCGCACGTCCGCGGCAGGGCTGGATCAGTGCCGATGTGTCTCCTCCACACAGCGACACCGGAATCAAGAAAGCAGAGCCAGAAAGCAATCAAAAAGGTCCGCGACGGTTCCCCAACCGCCCCATGACCTTTGCAAGTTGGTCAATGAGAGTTTCCCATCCGGTTACCAAGGCGGTGCCTTGACGTGCCTGCTGAGGCAAGTTCCCCTCCCTCACCGGCCCGGCGGACCTCAATCTAGAGCATTGAACGCAGTCACGGGAACAGTTGGACGAAACACACATCGCAATCGCGACACCGACGTCATACTGCCCAGGTGACGAGCATCGTGATCCCGGCGCACAACGAGGAGCGCGTCATCGGCCGGCTCCTCGATTCGCTGCTGGAGGACCCCGCGGACGACCGGACGGACATCGTGGTTGTGTGCAATGGCTGCACCGACGACACCGCCCGGATCGCGGCCGAACGCGGCCCCCGTGTACGGGTGGTGGAGATCCCCGTCCCCTCCAAACACGCCGCGCTGCGGGCGGGCGACGATCACGCGCTCGGCTTCCCCCGGATCTATGTGGACGCCGACGTCGTCCTCTCGGCGGCCGATGCGCGGACCCTGGCCGAGCCCCTGGCGGACGATGCCTCGGGCATCCTCGCCACCGCTCCGGAACGGCACCTTCCACTGACCGGCTGCGCCTGGCGGGTCCGGGCGTATTACCGGGTGTGGCAACGCCTTCCGGCGGTGCGGGAAGGCCTGTTCGGCCGCGGTGTGATCGCGGTGTCCGAGAAGGGCCACGCCCGTATCGCCGCGCTGCCTCCGCTGATGGCCGACGACCTGGCCGCGTCCCTGGCGTTCACCACCGAGGAACGACGCGTGGTCGACGCGGCCCGGGTCGTGGTCCATCCGCCGCGCACCTGGCGGGACTTGATCAAACGGCGGATCCGGGCCATGGTCTCCACCGCGCAGGTCGAACAGCACCGGGACCCGGCGGAGGCCTCCGCACGCACGAGTGTGGCCGACCTCAAGGGCCTGCTCCGCAGGGAGCCGAGGCTCCTCGCGGCGGTCGTCGTGTTCGTCGGCGCGGCGGTCGTCTCCCGGCGCCGGGCCCAGAAGGCCATCCGGGACCGGGACTTCGACACCTGGCTGCGGGACGACAGCAGTCGGCAGAACTGATCGCACGTCGCGCACCGCACCTGGAGTACCGCACATGTATCTCACCGACCGCTCCGCCACGCCGGAGGCGGACACCGCCCCGGCCCGAAGACGCGGCCCGGGGCCCAAGGTCGCCCCGGTCGTGCTCGTCCTGGGCACGGTCAGTCTGATCACCGACGTCTCCTCGGAGATGGTCACCGCCGTCCTCCCCCTCTATCTCGTCACCACCCTCGGCTTCAGCCCCCTCGGCTTCGGCGCCCTCGACGGCGTCTACAACGGCGTCAGCGCACTGGTGCAGCTCACCGGCGGCCATCTCGCCGACCGGATCCGCAACCACAAGCTGCTCGCCGGGCTCGGCTACGGCCTGTCCGCGCTGTGCAAGCCGCTGCTCCTGCTCGCCGGCAGCATCGGCGCCCTCGGCACGGTCCTCGCCCTGGACCGGACCGGAAAGGGCCTGCGCACCGCCCCGCGCGACGCGATGATCTCCCTGTCCACGCCGGTCGAGCGGCAGGGCCGCGCCTTCGGTGTGCACCGGGCGATGGACACCACCGGCGCGATGCTCGGCCCGCTGGCCGCCTTCTTCATCCTGCGCGCCGCGGCCGACGGCTACGACGCCGTGTTCGGCGTGAGCGCGTGCGTCGCCGTGCTCGGTGTGGTCGTACTCCTGCTGTTCGTGCCCGGCAGACGACGCGACACGCCGGACGACGAGGCCGAGACCGAAGCGAGGCCGCCCGTCCGGGTCGGGGAGGCATTGGCGCTGCTGCGGGTGCCGCGGCTGCGGGCGCTCGCCGGGTGTGCCGCGCTGCTCGGTCTGACCACCGTCAGCGACGCGTTCGTCTATCTGCTGCTGCAACGCCGGGCGGGGGTCGGCGAGGAGTGGTTCACGCTGCTGCCGCTGGGCACCGCCGTGGTGTTCCTGCTGCTGGCCGTGCCGCTCGGCGCGCTGGCCGACCGGATCGGGCGGCGCACGGTGTTCCTCGCCGGCCACGTCGGCCTGCTCACCGCGTACGCCCTGCTGCTGTGGGCCCCGGACACCCCGCTGCTCGTGCCTGCCGTACTCGCCCTGCACGGCGCGTTCTACGCGGCCACCGACGGGGTGCTGCCGGCCGCGCTGGCCGCGGTCGTGCCCGAGCATCTGCGCGCCAGCGGTCTCGCCATCGTCGGCACCAGTCAGGCGCTGGCCCGCTTCTGCTGCTCGCTGGCCTTCGGTGCCGCGTGGACCCTGTGGGGCGACGGCCCGGCCCTGGCCGGCTCGGCGGTGGGCCTGCTGTGTTGCGCAATGGTCGCGGGTGTGGTGCTGCGGCCGTCCGGCGGGTCACGATGACCGCCGCACCCCCCGGCATCACCACGGAACCGACGAGCGCCCCAAGGAACCCCATGACCTCGCTCCGCCGCCGCCTGCTCATACTCGTCGCGGCGGTCGTGCTGCTCGCCGGTCTGGCCACCGGCCTGGTCCTGCACGCCGCCGACCGCGCGGACCGGGCGAACCAGCCGCAGGCCGGCGGACCCGCCGTCAGCTCGGGCAAGTTGACGCTCGACCGCAAGAACCTGCTGACCTTCGTCAACGCGGCCGCGGGCCCGCACCGCACCGCCGTCGCCGCCGTACCGTCCGCCGACCCCGGCGCCGGGCGGACCGCGTCGGACCTGAAGTGCGCCCGCTTCTACGCGGCGGCGGGAACGGGCATCTGCCTCCAGTCCGACACCGGCGTCCTCAAGCAGAGCAACCGCGCCCTGCTCCTGGACGCCGACCTGCGCACCGTGCGCACCTTCCCGCTCGCGGGCATCCCCAGCCGAGCCCGGGTCTCACCGGACGGCCGCTTCGTCGCCTGGACGGTCTTCGTGTCCGGCGAGTCCTACGCTTCAGCCTTCTTCTCCACCCGCACCTCGATCCTCGACACCCGCACGATGAAGCTGATCCCGAGCCTGGAGACGTTCTCGATCGAGCGGGACGGGAAGTCGTACGAAGCGGCGGACGTCAACTTCTGGGGCGTCACCTTCGCCACCGACGACGACACCTTCTACGCGACGCTGAACACCGCCAACAAGACCTACCTGGTACGCGGTTCGCTCTCCCAGCAGTCGGTGACCACGCTCGTGGAGAACGTGGAGTGCCCCTCCCTCTCCCCCGACGGGACCCGCGTCGCCTTCAAGAAGCGGGTGCTGTCCCGCACCGACCTCTGGCGCGAATACGTCCTCGATCTGCGCACCCTGCGCGAGACCCCGCTCGCCGAACGGCACAGCGTCGACGACCAGGCCACCTGGCTGGACGACGACACCGTCGCCTACGCCCTCCCCGCCGAGGGCAAGGTCGGGACCACCGACCTGTGGAGCGTGCCGGCCAACGGCAAGGGCACACCGAGCCTGCTGATCGCGGGCGCGTCGTCCCCGGCACCCCTGTAGCGCCTCCTCGGCGATGAGTTCCGGGTGGTCGAGGGGAGGTCGAGGGGACACCACCTCGCCCCGCTGACCCGCCGCTCCACGCCCACGCATGGTGGTCTGACGCACAACAGCGCCCCGAACTATGTTGTCCCACCACATGTGCCCCTGACCTGCACCTTCCTACGGTGTGCGACACGTACCCGTCCCCACAGCACACGAGGAAGTGGCGCTCATGGCCTCCGCAGCATCCGCTCCGCCCACG
>JABFXD010000143.1 GCA_013361925.1 Streptomyces sp.
CGTGGAACTCCACCGACCGGAACTCCGCGAGCAGGTCGACCATCACGGATATGTGGTTGGCGTGCTTCGCGGTCCGGGTCTGCCGGGCGCTGAAGACGACGGAGGTCACCACGGCGACGACCGCGATGGCCGTGGTGACGATGTTGAAGACGACAGAGCTGTCCATCCGGTCACCGTACGGAGCCGGGCGGGTCAAGTACACGCCGTGCGCGGCTACTTGACCACGACCACCGCCGTGCCGGTCTCGCCGAACGTCCACAGCGCCGACCCGTCCGCCTTCTTCATGCGGATACCGCCGGTCTGGGTGCCGGCCGCGGCCGGGGGCGGGGAGGAGCCGTCGACGGCGTTGGAGAAGGCGATGTTCTTGCCGGACTTCGCGGCGAAGTAGACGACGTGCTCGATCTCGACGCCGTCGGAGCCGGTGATCGGGTCCCCGGAGCGGGTCCCGACCGTGTAGTCGCCCGGGTCGGGGGAGACCGTCCCGGGCCACACCACGAAGGTGCGGCGGGCCGCGTCGCTCGCGTCGACCAGCCACACCCGCTTCGCGGCGAGCGAGTAGACGATCCGGCGCCCGGTGCCCGAGTCCTCCGGCACCGCGGTCGCCGCCGGCTTCGTCGGCCCGGCCGAGGGCCGCGCGGACGCCGAGGCGGTCGGGCGGGTGGCCGTGGCCTCGGGCTTCGCGCCCTGGTCCGCTTGGACGGCGAGAGCGGCGACCACGGCTATCGCTCCCACCGTCAGACCGGTCACCCAGACCTTCGAGGCAGGCACGCCACGTATCTCCTCAGCTCACCGATCAGCACACCAACAGGGTCGGATCATCGTACTGCGCACCTCCCGTGCCCGGGTCCGGCCGGTTACCGGCCCGGGTTTGACCTGATCCGAGCGGCCGATTCCCCTGTGCCGACTGATACTTGGGGGTCCGTACGGAAGGATGGGGGATCCCTCCGATGCAGTACTCGGCGTTCATCTCGTACAACCACAAAGTGGACAGCGCCCGAGCCAGACTCTTACGTCAGGGTCTGCACCAGTTCGCCCGACCCTGGAATCGGCTCCGCGCCCTGCGCGTCTTCCTCGACATCGCCGCGTTGTCCGCCGACCACGACCTGTGGCGCACGATCGAACGGGCGCTCGGCGACTCCGAGTACCTCGTGCTGCTGGCCTCGCCGGAGTCGGCGGAATCACCCTGGGTGGGTCAGGAGGTCACCTGGTGGCGGCAGGGGCCCCGCCCGGAGAACCTGCTGATCGTGGTGACGGGCGGCGAACTCCACTGGGACCACGCGGGCGGGGACTTCGACTGGGAGCGTACCGACTGCCTCCCCGAAGCCCTGCGCGGCCACTTCGCCGAGGAGCCGCGCTGGGTGGACCTGCGCTGGCTGGGCGCGGACCACTCCGGCGATCTGCGCGACCGCCAGTTCCGGGAGTGCGTGGCCGATGTCGCGGCCACCCTGCACAACCGCCCCAAGGACGAGCTGATCGGCGAGGACGTCTCACAGCGCCGCAGGCTGCGCCGGTTCCGCCGCGGCATGCTGGCAGGGATGACCGCGCTGGCCGTGCTGGCCTCCGTCGCCGCGGTGTTCGCGTTCGTCCAGCGGGACACCGCACGGGACCAGGCCCGGCTCGCGACCGCCCGTCAGCTCGCGGCGACGGCGCTGAATCTCGGCGAGGACGATCTGGAGGTGGCCTCGCTGCTGGCGGTACAGGCCCACCAGCTGATGGACACCCCGGAAACCCGGTCGGCGCTCTACCGGCTGGCAACGCTGAGCCCCCGGCTGGTCCGCTTCGTCCGCGCCGACGAGCCGGTCACCGCGCTGGCCCTGACGGGCTCCCGCCGGTACGTCGCCGTCGGCACCGGGCGGGGCACGGTCGACGTCTGGTCCGCGGACGGCACCCGCAAAGTGCGCTCCTTCGACGCGTCGGCCGCGGTCACCGGCATGACGTTCAGCGACGACGACCAGCTCCTCGCCGTCACCACCGCCGACGGCGACACCCTCGTGGCGGACCCGCGGTCCGAGAACAACACCCCCCGCCGGCTCGTCGGCACCGGCAAGGAGGTGGACGCCATGGTGTTCCACCCCTTCGTCCACGAGCTGGTCACCATCGACTCCGCGGGAGTCGTGAACATCTACGACGACAAGGGTGCCGAGCCCGTCGAGCGCGTAAGGACGGCGCACGGCGGGGCCATGAACCTCACGCTCCTCGACGAGGGCAGCAAGCTCTTCGTGGGTTACACGACCGGGTGGGAGCTGTACGGCGGCAGCGGAGACCGGCTGACCAGGATCGACTCGTCGGACGAGACCAGCTATCCGTTCAACGACTACCTCGCCGCGGCCTCCCCGCACGGTCTGTGCTTCGGCTTCGTGAAGTACCGCAGCGTGGATCTCGGCTCACCGGCGGATCTGATCCGGTGGAACCGGCAGACACCGGACGCCCGTAGCGAGGAGAGCACGTGCGGGTCTCCGCCGGGCCTGATCGAGAAGCAGGCCGAGATCCTGGCGGTCTCCGACGACGGCCGGGCAGCGGTGGGCACCAGCGACGGACTGCTGGTGACCACCTCGGCCGACGAGGACCGCGTCGAGTCGCTAGAGACCCTCACCGGCGTCGGCCCCCCGACCGTGCTGGCCTTCTCCCCCGGCCAGGGAGACCGGCTCGTCTCGGCGGACGGAGCGACGGTCGCCCTGTGGGACCTGGACCGGCCAGGCGCCACCGCGTCCCGTCCGGGCGTCGAGGTACCCGACAAGACCACCATCTCGACGCAACAGGCCCTGGCCGTGGGCCCCGGCGGCAAGCTCGCCTGGAGCCACGACTCCACCGACCTCGCGCCACGCACCCTGGAGACATGGACGGCGGGTGGCGACCCCGACACGATCGTCGCGGGGCAGGAGGCCGATGTCATCTATGACGCCATCGCCTACGCGGACAGCGGCCAAACCCTGTACACGGCAACCGCCGAAGCCGTCGAGACCTGGGAACTGACCTCCGCCAGTCTGATCCGCACCCACTCCGTCGGCCTGCCGGACATCGGAGGGGACTTCGCCGGCCGGACCCGCATCGCCGCGCGGCCCGACGGCAGGGTCGCCGTGGTCCCCGCCGACGGATCCGTTCTGATCGTCGACCCCGCCTCCGGCGAGCGGAAGAGAGCGGTGGCACCCCGCAAGGCGAACCTCACCGCCAGGGACCGGGAGAAGTACGCCCAGGCCTTCTACCCACGTGCGGTCGGCGAGCGGGGCGGCCTGGCCGCCGTGACGACCGAGGACCGCCGCATCGACGTCTACGAGCTGCCGTCCGGGCGGCGGCTGCACCGGCTGGACCCGCGGGGCTCCTCCCTGAGCGGTCTCACCCTGTCCGAGCGCAACCACGCTCTGTACGCCGTCGTCGACGACGGGGTCCTGGAGCGCTGGGACACGGTGACGGGCGAACTGCAGTGGCGCTCGGACGGCGCCGGCCTGCACAGTCTGGCCGCGGACGCCGAAGGGCAGTGGGTGGCGACCCTGGACGGGAACGGGACACTCTGGCTGTGGGACGCCGTGACCGGTGACCGTCTGGGCAGCGCGATCCTTCCGGTCCCACGATCGATTGCCGGGATCGCAGGGCCGGGCGAGCACAGCTCGCTCGCCTTCTCCGCGGACGGCCGAAGGCTGTGGTCCGCCACCGAGGGCGGCGAGCTGTTGTCCTGGGCCACGACGGTCGACACCTGGACGAAGGAGGTGTGCGCCCGGGTGGGCCGGCCGCTCACCGAGGCGGAACGCACCCGCTATCTGACGTCCCTCTCCGACGGACACACCGCCTGCGCTCACTGAACGTGTCGGGCGGGCAGCACTCCCGCAGCACCCCGCTGCCCACCCGCCGGTTCAGTCCAGCACCGGCAGCAGCTCCGGCAGATGCCCGTCGGACACCTCCGCCGCCTTCCGCCGCTCCTCCGGGACCTCGCCGTAGAGGGTCGTACGGGGTTTCGCCGGGCGCCCGGCCGCCTCGGCGACCGCGATCAGGTCCTTCACCGACTTGTACGACCCGTACGACGAGCCCGCCATGCGCGAGATCGTCTCCTCCATCAGCGTGCCGCCCAGGTCGTTCGCGCCCGAGCGGAGCATCTCCGCCGCGCCCTCCGTGCCGAGCTTCACCCAGCTGGTCTGGATGTTGGGGATGTGCGGGTGGAGGAGCAGGCGGGCCATCGCCGTCACCGCCCTGTTGTCCCGCATGGAGGGGCCGGGACGGGCGATGCCCGCGAGGTACACCGGGGCGTTCGTGTGGATGAAGGGGAGCGTCACGAACTCGGTGATGCCGCCCGTCCGCTGCTGGATGCGGGCCAGGGTGCGCAGGTGGCCCAGCCAGTGGCGGGGCTGGTCGACATGGCCGTACATCATGGTCGAGGTCGACGGGATGCCCACCTCGTGGGCCGTCGTGATCACCTCGATCCAGGTCGCCGTCGGCAGCTTGCCCTTGGTCAGGACCCAGCGGACCTCGTCGTCGAGGATCTCGGCGGCCGTGCCGGGGATGGAGTCCAGGCCCGCCTCCTTCGCCGCCGTCAGCCACTCGCGGATGGACAGGCCGGTGCGGGTCGCCCCGTTCACCACCTCCATCGGCGAGAAGGCGTGCACATGCATGCCGGGGACGCGCTCCTTCACCGCCTTGGCGATGTCGAAGTAGGCGGTTCCCGGCAGGTCGGGGTGGATGCCGCCCTGCATGCAGACCTCGACCGCGCCGACCTCCCACGCCTGCTGGGCGCGGTCGGCGACCTGGTCCAGGGAGAGGGTGTAGGCGTCGGCGTCGGTGCGGCGCTGGGCGAACGCGCAGAAGCGGCAGCCCGTGTAGCAGACGTTGGTGAAGTTGATGTTCCGGGTGACGATGTACGTCACGTCGTCGCCGACCGCCGCCCTGCGGACGTCGTCCGCGATGCGGGTGAGGGCGTCCAGCGCCGGACCGTCCGCGTGCAGGAGCGCGAGGGCCTCGGCGTCCGTGAGCCTGGTCGGGTCGTCGGCCGCCGTCGCCAGCGCCTGGCGTACGTCCGTGTCGATGCGCTCCGGCACCATCCCCGGCGCCGCCGCCTCCCGCAGGGCGCCCCAGTCGCCGTAGACCACGTCGAAGTCGTCGCGGCGGTCGGCCGTACGGCCCTCGGTGTCGATGGTGGTGTGCAGATCGGTGCGGCCGGAGGGGACGAAGACCTCCTCCGGCTCCTGCCAGGGGTGCCCCTCGACGACCGCGTCCTCGCGCGCGAGGCCGGTCTCCGTGTCCGCCAGCGCCCGCACGTGCGGCAGCAGCCGGGGGTCGAGCCAGGGCTCGCCGCGCTGGACGAACTCCGGGTAGACGCACAGGCGTTCGCGGAGTTCGAAGCCGGCCGCGGCGGACTTCGCCGCCAGTTCCTCGATCTGCGGCCACGGGCGTTCCGGGTTGACGTGGTCGATGGTGAGCGGGGACACCCCGCCCCAGTCGTCGATACCGGCGGCGATCAGACGCTCGTACTCGCTGTCCACGAGGTTGGGCGGGGCCTGGATGTTCCCGGCCGGGCCCATGACCAGGCGGGCCACCGCCACGGCCGCCACCAGCTCGTCCAGCTCCGCGTCCGGCATGCCGCGCATCGCGGTGTCCGGCTTGGCGCGGAAGTTCTGGATGATCAGCTCCTGGACGCCGTGGTAGGAGCGGGCGACCCGGCGCAGCGCGAACAGCGACTCGGCCCGCTCCTCGTACGTCTCACCGATCCCGATGAGAATCCCGGACGTGAAGGGGACGGAGGAGCGGCCCGCGTCCTCCAGCACGCGCAGGCGTACGGCCGGCTCCTTGTCCGGGGAGCCGTGGTGCGGGCCGCCGGGCTCCGACCACAGGCGGGTGGCCGTGGTCTCCAGCATCATGCCCATGCTGGGCGCGACCGGCTTGAGGCGCTGGAAGTCCGTCCAGGACATCACCCCGGGGTTGAGATGGGGCAGCAGGCCCGTCTCCTCCAGGATGCGGATCGAGATCGCGCGGACGTACGCGATCGTGTCGTCGTAGCCGTGCGCGTCGAGCCACTCGCGCGCCTCCGGCCAGCGGTCCTCGGGCTTGTCGCCGAGGGTGATGAGGGCTTCCTTGCAGCCGAGCGCCGCGCCCTTGCGGGCGACGTCCAGGACCTCGTCCGGGGACATGAACATGCCGTGGCCGGCGCGGCGGAGCTTGCCGGGGACGGTGACGAAGGTGCAGTAGTGGCATTTGTCCCGGCACAGCCGGGTGAGGGGGATGAAGACGCTCTTCGAGTACGTGATCACGCCGGGGCGGCCCGCGGCCTCCAGACCGGCGTCGCGGATGCGGGCCGCGGTCGCGGTGAGGTCGTCCAGGGCCTCGCCGCGGGCCTGGAGGAGGACCGCGGCTTCGGTGACGTCGAGGGCCACGCCGGTGCGGGCGCGTTTGAGGGCGCGGCGCAGGGAGTTTTCGGTGGGGCCGGTTCCGGTGGCGGAAGTCGTCATTGTTTGAGCATACGTTCGGGTGATCAGAGGGGTTGTGTGGTGCGTTGCCGGGTGCGGGTGAGTGGGGGCTTGTCGCGCAGTTCCCCGCGCCCCTAGGTAGCTTCCCGCAGCCCCTGCTTACAAGTACCGGGCATAATCGTCCAGCACTCCCAGCACCTCCTCCCCCGCCGGAGGCAGCTGCACCACCACCTCCTCGATGCCGAGCTCCTCGTAGTGCGCGAGCTTGCCCGGGCTCGGGAAGACGGCGTACGGGACCACCTGGAGTGCTGCCGGGTCGCGGCCCGCGTCCGCCCAGGCCGTCCTCAGGGCCGGCAGCGTCTCCGTCAGGCCCCGCCCCCCGATCGGCATCCAGCCGTCGGCGTACTCGCAGATGTGCGTGAAGAGCTTCGGGCCGGCGGCGCCGCCGATGAGGGTGCGGGGGCCGAGGTGGCCTCGGAGGGGCTTGGGGTGGGCGTGGCTGGCGCGGACGCTGCCGAACTCGCCCTTGTAGGCGGTCGGTTCCCGTGACCACAGGGCCCGCATCAGCGCCATCCGGTCCCGCACCAGCTCCCGCCGCGTACGCCACTCGACACCGTGGTCCGCCGCCTCTTCCACGTTCCAGCCGAAGCCGAGGCCGAGGGTGAGGCGGCCGCCGGACAGATG
>JABFXD010000840.1 GCA_013361925.1 Streptomyces sp.
GGTGATCGCCGGTGGGGGCCACGGTGACAGCCACGTCGGTCACGCCGTCGAGCTCCCGGATCGCCGTCTCCACCTCGCCCAACTCGATGCGGAAGCCCTTGAGTTGCACCTGGTCGTCGGCGCGGCCGACGAACTCCAGCTCGCCGTCGAGACTGCGGAGGGCGAGATCGCCCGTGTGGTACATGCGGGAGCCGTCGCCCGCGAACGGGTCCGCCACGAACCGCCCCGCCGTGAGCCCGGGCCTGCCCAGGTAGCCGAGCGACACCTGGTCTCCGGCGACGTAGATGGCGCCGACACGCCCCGGAGGTACCGGTCGGAGCCGTTCGTCGAGGAGGTAGGTGGTGAGGCCGGGGATCGGGCCGCCGATGGGGCTGGCCTCGGCGCCGGTCCTGAAGTCGTCGTCGGTCAGCACCCGGTGGGTGACGTGGACCGTGGTCTCGGTGATGCCGTACATGTTGACCAGCTCGGGCGAGCCGGTGCCGTGCCGGTCGACCCAGTCCCGCAGGCGTCCGAGGTCGAGCGCCTCGCCGCCGAAGACGATCCGGCGCAGTGCGGGGAGCGGTGCGCCGGCCTGCCGGTCGGCCTCGATGAACTGGTAGAAGGCCGAAGGGGTTTGGTTGAGCACAGTGACCCCGCGCTCGCGGACCAGCCGGTGGAAGTCGATCGGAGAGCGGGTCAGGCCGTACTCCGGCACGAGCAGCTCACCGCCGTGCGCCAGCGCGCCCCACAGCTCCCAGACGGCGAAGTCGAAGGAGTAGGAGTGGAACTGGACCCACACGTCGTCCGGGCCGAAGCCCATGTCGGCCCGGGTGTTGGCGAGGAGGGTCACCACACTGGAGTGCGGGACGACGACGCCCTTGGGCCTGCCCGTCGATCCGGACGTGTAGATCACGTAGGCGGGATCGCGCCAACCCGCCTCGGACTCGACGGCCGCTTGGGGCAGTTCGTCGCCCTGGACCACCACCCGGGCTCGCACTCCGGCCCGTTGCACCAGTCGCGTGAACCGTTCCCGCTGCCCCTTCTCCACCAGGACGACCTGCGGGGTGGCGTCGGCGAGGATGTACTCCAGGCGCTCGTCGGGATAGGCGAGGTCCAGCGGCACATAGGCGCCGCCCGCGCTGACGACGGCGACCAGGGCCACGACCTGCTCCAGGGAACGCGGCACGGCGACGGCGACCCGCGTGCCGGGACCGATCCCGGCGGCGGCCAGCACCGACGCCAACCCGCCCTTCCGGACGGCTAGTTCGCCGTAGGTCAGGGAGCGGGTGCTGCCGTCGAGGGCGCACTGGGTGACGGCGGTGGCGGTCGGGTTGCGTCGGGCGGCGGCGTCGAAAAGGGCTCCGAGTGTGGTGGGGGTGACGGGGTGAGGGGCGCTCTTCGGGGCCAGGTCAGCGATCAGTGTGTCCGGTCGGGTCAGCAGGCCGGTGAGGGTCGCCTCGAAGGTGCGCAGGATCGTCTGGGCGCCGGCCTCTTGGAGGAGATCGTCGTCGTAGATCAGGTTGAAACGGGGGCGGCCGTCGAGGATGCGCTCCACGACCAGGGTCAACGGGTAGTGCGGGGCGCCCTCGTTGACGATCTCGGTGACGGTCAGCTGGTCGGCGGGGCCGCGCAGGGCGTCCAGGTCGGTCGCCACGTCGAAGACGGCCAAGGTGTCGAACAGGGGGCCCGTGCCCGCCTCGCGGCCGATCCTCGCGAGCGAGACGTGCTGGTGCGGGAGCACGGCGCTCTGGTGTTCGCGGACCGAGGCGAGCAGCTCGCGCGAGGTGGTCGCGGCGGTCCAACGGGCGCGGACCGGGATGGTGTTGATGAACAGGCCGACCATGGTCTCGATGCCGGGCACGTCCACGTCGCGCCCGGACACGGTGGAGCCGAACACCACGTCCGTGCCGTGCAGGATGCCGCCGAGCGTCACCGCCCAGGCGCTGTGCACGGCCACGCTGAGCGGAACGCCCGCCGACCGGGCGGCGGTGTCGAAGTCCTCGGCCGGTGTGCGGGAGGTGTCGGCGAAACGCCCGGACGGGGTGTGGCCCTCGGCGACGAGGGACGGGCCGGGCAGCTCGGCGAGCTGGGCGCGCCACACCCGGTCGCCCTCCTCCTCGTCCCGCTCGGCGAGCCTGCGCACATAGTCGGGGAAGCCGCCGAGCGGATACGTCGTGCCCGGCGCGTGGTACTCGGCGAGCAGGGCACGGAGCATCGGCGGTACCGACCAGCCGTCGGCGATGATGTGGTGCACGGTCTGCACCAGGACACTGCGGCCGGCCCCCTGCCGGATGAGCGTGTACCGCATGAGCGGACCGCCGGCCAGGTCGAACCCGGCGCGCCGGTCGCGCTCGGCGTACGCGTGGATCTCGTCGTCGGTGATGCCGGGCCGGTCCAGCGTGGTGAACGGCGCCTCGACGCCGCCCTCCAGTACGGAGACCACACGGCCGTCGGCGAGGGACACGAACCGTGCGGCCAGGTTGGGGTAGAGGGTGAGCAGCCGGGTGGCCGCCGTCGAGAGCCGGTCGGGGTCCACCTCGCCGTCCAGGGTGAGGAGTTGCTGCTCGACGTAGGCGCCCTGCGAGTCGTCGTCGAAGACCGAGTGGAAATACAGGCCTTCCTGTAGCGGGGTGAGCGGCAGGATGTCCCGCAGTGCCGGGCCGTCGAGGGCGTCGACGTCGGCCTGGGTGAGCGGCACCAGGTCGAAGTCGCTGGGTGAGTGGCCGCCCTGGTCGAGCGCCGCGAGTCCGGCGAGGGCGGTACGGAACCAGTCGCCGATCGTCGTGATGTCCTCGTCGGTGAACATGCCGTCGGGCCAGGAGATCGTGGTGACGAGTTGGTACGCGCCGCCGGTCGGGGCGGGTTCGACGATCGCGTTGAACTCCAGGGCGCGCGGGAGGCGCATGGCGGGGTCACGTCGTTCGCCCAACTGTCCCGTGGGGCCCGAGAGTTGCCAGTCCCTCGCTGCGCCCGCGTCGAAGCGGCCCAGGTAGTTGAAGAGCACCTGGGGCGCGGGGGCGTCGAACTCGGTGTGGGTCAAATAGCGCAGGGCGCCGTAGGAGACGCCGTTGTCCGGTACCCGGGCGAGGTCTTCCTTGACCGCCTTCAGGGCGGTGGCCAGGTAGTCGGGCGCGGTGAAGTCGACTGCGCCGCCGGGGTCGACGCGCACCGGGAACAGGGTGGTGAACCAGCCGACGGTGCGGGCCAGTTCGGGCTCGAACCCGGCCGATTGCGCCACGAAGCGGCCTTCCCGGCCGTGCCCTTCCAGCTCGATGTGCGCGAACGTCTGGTCCTGGCCCCGGTCGTGGCGCCAGCGGGCGAGGGTGACCGCGAGGGCGGTCAGGAGCACGTCGTTGACGCCGGCGTGGAACTTCGCGGGGATCTCACCGAGCAGGGCGGCGGTGACCTCCGGGCCCACGGCGACGGTGCGCAGCCGCTCGCCGGCGACGGTGTCGGTCGGCGACAGGGCGCGCCTGCCCAGCAGATGGTCGTCCCCCGGCAGTGGTCGCCAGTAGTAGGAGCTGTCGGCGTCGAAGGCCGCGCGCTCCAGCAGCTGGGTCCAGCGCCGGAACGACGTACCCGTCGGGGGCAGTTCGATCGGGGTGCCGGAGGCGAGCTGCCGCCATGCCGTGGCCAGGTCCTCCATGAGGACGCGCCAGGAGACGCCGTCGACCACGGTGTGGTGCGCGGCGAGAACCAACTGCCGTGCGGGGCGGCGCCATACGGCCCTCAGCATGACGCCGTTGTCGGGGTCGAGTCCCGCCGTGGCGAGCGCGACGCACTCCTCCAGCGGGCGGTCGCTCTCCAGCGCGTCCACGCCGGCCTGGTCCGGCTCGGGGATGTCGAAGCTCCAGCGGTCGCCGCGCACCAGCCGGGCGCGCAGCATGGGGTGGTGCCGTACGACGGCGGTGAGGAGTTCGTCGAGGGTGTCGGGGGTGAGGTCGGCCGGGGTGTTGAGGACCACCGACTGCACGAAGCCGTCGATCGCGTCCGTGGTCTCTCCGAGCCACTGCACGACGGGCGAGCCCACCACGGTGCCGGTGGGGACGTCGCGGTGGTCGACGGTGGAGACGGTCTCGCGGTTCGCCACCGCCGCCAGCGCCCTCACCGTGCTGTGGGTGAAGATCTGCCGGGCCGTGACATGGAGGCCGTCGGCGCGCAGCGCGCTGAGCAGGGAGATCGCCAGGATGCTGTCGCCGCCGAGCTGGAAGAAGTCCTGGTCGGCGCCGATGTCGTCGAGGCGCAGCACGGCGGCGACGGCCCGGGCGACCAGGCGTTCCTCGTCGGTGGCGGGCGGGACGAGCGGGCCGGTCGCGGTCTCCGGTTCCGGCAGGGCGTTGCGGTCGAGCTTGCCGTTGGCCGTCAGCGGGAACTCCCGCAGCACGACGACATGGGCGGGCACCATGTACTCGACCATGTGGGCGGCGGCCCAGGCCCTGACGTCGTCGGCGCGCAGCCCCTCGCTGCCGGCGGCCGGGATGACGTAGCCCACTAGATAGGTGCCGCCCGCGGAGTTCTTCTTGGCGACGACACAGGTGTGGCGTACGCCCGGGTGTTCCGCGAGGCCGATCTCGACGTCCTCGATCTCCAGGCGCATGCCGCGGATCTTGATCTGGTTGTCGGCGCGGCCGAGGAAGTCCAGTGATCCGTCGGGGGCGTAGCGGGCGAGGTCGCCGGTGCGGTAGAGGCGGGAGCCGTCGGTGGCGAAGGGGTCGGCGACGAAGCGGGAGGCGGTGAGGCCGGGCGCGTTCACGTAGCCGCGGCCCAGGAGGAAACCGCCGACGTAGAGTTCACCGCCCACTCCGACGGGGACGGGGCGCAGTTCGTCGTCGAGGACGTACAGCCGGGTGTTGGGGTTGGCCTTCCCGATGGAGGTCGACAGGCGTTCGGCGGCTCCGCGGTAGATGACATGGGAGACGCCGATGGTCGTCTCGGCCGGCCCGTAGCCGTGGTACATGGGGATGTCGAGCTGGGTGCGGAACCGTTCGTACAGTTCCGGGGTGAGCACCTCGCCGCCGCACCAGACGTGGCGCAGGCTGTCCAACTGCCCGGAGTCGCACGCGATGTCGAGGAGGACGTCCAGCATGGACGAGACCAGGTAGGTGAAGGTGACGCGGTGTTCGGCGATGACGCTGAGCAGGTGGTGGGGGTCGCGTTCGCCGCCGGGGCGCAGGATCACCAGCCGGGCGCCGGACACCAGCGGCAGGAAGATCTCGTTGATGGAGATGTCGAACGAGAGTGGCGCCTTGAACAGCGAGGCGTCGTCGTGGCCGAAGCCCAGGATCTGGTGGACCTGCCACAACAGGCGTTCGCTGATGGCCTCGTGGCGGATCATCGCGCCCTTGGGGCGGCCGGTGGAGCCCGAGGTGAAGATCACGTAGGCCAGCGCGGTGCCGGGGACGGCGATCCCGGTGCCCTCGGTGGGGTGGTCGCCGAAGCGCCAGTCTCCGAGGTCCACGGGCACGGCTTCCGGTTCGCCGGGGGCGTGTTCGCCGGTGGCGTTGAGCTGGAGGACGACGCCGGCGTCCTCGATGACGACGGCCCGGCGCGCGGCGGGCCACTGCGGGTCGAGCGGCACGAACGCGCATCCGGCCTGGAGCACGCCGAGGAGTCCGATCACCATGTCGGCGCAGCGGCCGAGAGAGATCCCGACGATCTGCTCGGCGGTCAGGCCGCGTTCGATCAGGTGGTGGGCCAACTGGCTGGAGAGCGCGGCGGTTTGACGGTAGGTGAGGGTGCGGTGCTCGTCGATGACGGCGACGGCGTCCGGCCTGGCGCGGGCCTGTTCGTGGAACATCTCCACCAGGGTCGGCCGGTCCCGGTCGGCGTCGGTCGCGTTCCAGTCGGCCAGTGCCGCGAGGCGGGCCGCCACGCTGGAGGGGCCCACGGTGCTGAGCGGGCGGTCCGGGAAGTCGACCAGGTCGTCCAGGGCGAGCCGGGCGTCGGCGACCTCGACGCCGTCCGGGACGCCGATGTCCCAGCTGCCGTCGGAGGCCCGCCAACTCCCCTGCTCGGTAACGCCGTTGTCGACCCATCCGATGACGTCGGCGAACAGGGTGCCGTCGGTGAGGTCGATGCCGTCGGGGCTCCGGCCGGTCGCCCAGTACGCCAGCGCGATGGCGCAGGCCTCGGCGAGGGTCCGGTCGGAGTGGTCGCCGGTGCGTCGGCGCAACTCGGTCAGTCGGTCGAAGGACAGTGGTACGAGACGAGCGCGCGGTTCCATCATCGAAGACTCAGCACCCTTCCACAACATGAAAGTTAGGCCAGGCTAAGCTAAGTTCATCAACTGCTTTCTCGCCAGGCCTGCCACAGCCGTGCGTAGCGGCCGTCCAGCGCCACGAGCTCCTCGTGGGTCCCCTGCTCGACCACGCGCCCCGCGTCCAGCACGGCGATCCGGTCGGCCGCCATCGCCTGGGTCAGCCGGTGGGCCACGAACAGCGTGGTCCGGCCCGCGCACGCGGCCAGCACGGCCCGCTCCAGCTCGGCGGCGCCCTCGCTGCCGGCCTCGGCGGTCGACTCGTCCAGCACCACCACCGGCGCGCGGCCCAACACCAGCCGCGCCAGGGCGATCTGCGTGACCTTGGTGACGTCGAGCCGCTCCCCGCCCTCGCCGACCGGCGTGCTCAGCCCCTCGGGCAGCGCCTCGACCCATCCCGCCGCGCCGACCGTGCGCAGCGCGTCGGTCAACTCCGCGTCGCTCGCGCGCGGCGCGGCCAGCCGCAGATCCTCGGCGAGCGGACCGGAGAACACATGGGTCTCCTGGGTCAGCAGGCTCACCAGGGCGCGCGCCCCGGCCTCGTCGAGGCCGGCCAGGTCGGTCGGTCCGATGCGCACCACCCCGGCCTGCGGGGTGCCGATGCCCGCGACGAGCGCGGCCAGCGTGGTCTTGCCCGCGCCGGTGGCGCCCACCAGCGCGAGCGAACTCCCCGCCGGAATGGACAGGTTGACGTCCCTGAGGACCGGCTCGTCGGTGCCGGGATAGGCGAAGGTAACGCCCTCCATGCTCACCGCGTACGACGCGGAACCGGCCGGCGCCACGGCCTCGTCGCCGACCAGCCGGTCCTCCGCCTCCTCCCCCAGCACCCCGAC
>JABFXD010001047.1 GCA_013361925.1 Streptomyces sp.
CGTCGCTGCGGCCCCCGCTTGTCGTCTCGTCGACGAACGTCACGAATCCCATGCCGCCGACAGTACGGCCCACCACTGACAACGCCGGGCGCCCGTCCACAGGCCGGGGGGCGCGGTCCGATGATCCGCTCATCGGTGAGGTGCCCGCTCACCGCACCAGCGGCCTGCTCCACTCCCGTGCCCCGGCCGCCCGCATCAGCTCGACCGTGACCCGCGGGTGGACGAGTTCGACGTAACGGACCTGGCTGCTCAGGGACTTCCTCAGCTGCCGGAGGCTGCGGGCGCCGAAGGACGCCTCCCGCCGGCTCCTCACGACCCCGGCCGCCCGGGCCAGTTTCTCGACGCCGACCTTGCACTCGGTGGCCGCCGTCCGCCGGCAGACATGGATCTCGACGTCCCCCGCCCACAGGCCGAGGACGACCTTGTACCGCACGTCGGCGCCGGCGTACGTCGCGACCGCGAGGTGCCGGTCCGCGGCCTCCTCCGGGCCGTCCAGCGCCAGTCTCCGCGCGGCCCCGGCGAAGGCCGCCCGCACCTCGTCGAAGAAGGCCTCTGCTTCCACAACCATCCGCGCCCCCTCGGTCGTACGGCACCGGCGAGCGCTCAGCGTACCGACGCGGCGGGTCCGTTCTCGGCTCAATGAGTGACCTCGCGGTCGGTCCGCCCGGCAACCGTCGCCCCCGCACCTAATCTGATCGCATGTCAGATGACGAGTCGTACGAACTGCTCGGTTTCGACAACGTGCTGCTGCCCGTCGGGGACCTCGCCGAGGCCGTCGGGTTCTATGAACGCGCCGGGTTCGTGGTCGGGGCCCGGCTCGACGAGGCCGGGATCGCCGTGCTGAAGGTCGGGGGTGAGACGCCCGGCGTGCTGCTCCGCCAGGACGAGGCGCTCGGGCACCGTCCGCCGCCGTGGCCGTCCCCGCGCGTGTGGCTGGAGGTGGCGGATGCCCGGGTGGCCGCGCGGGAGCTGCGCGCCGCCGGGATCGCGCTGCTGGACGAGCCGTTCTCGGTGGCCACCGGGTGGACCGTCGAGGTCGCCGACCCGTGGGGCAACGTCCTCGGCTTCACCGACTACACCAAGCGGCCGGAGCTCGGTCGCAGGCCGTGACGCGAGGGGCTTTAGGCTCTTTTCGTGCCCGCGAAGAACGAAGCGGACGGACTCGTACCGTCCAGCGACAACGACGAGGGCGGCGCCGCGCCGTCCAGCGACAACGACCAAGGTGGCGCCGCGCCGTCCAGCAAGTCCGAACAGACCCGTGCCCTCATCCTGGAGACCGCCATGCGGCTCTTCCAGGAACGCGGCTACGACAAGACGACCATGCGGGCCATCGCCAAGGAGGCCGGGGTCTCCGTCGGCAACGCGTACTACTACTTCGAGGGCAAGGAGCACCTGATCCAGGGCTTCTACGACCGGATCGCCGCCGAGCACCAGGTGGCCGTCCGGGCGGTCCTGGCCCGGGAGACCGACCTGGAGGCGCGGCTCGCGGGCGTGCTGCGGGCGTGGCTGGACATCGCCACGCCGTACCACGAGTTCGCGGTGCAGTTCTTCAAGAACGCCGCCGACCCCGACAGCCCGCTCAGCCCCTTCTCCGAGGAGTCGGAGCACGCGCGCGTGGAGGCCATCTCGGTCCACCGCCAGGTGCTGGCCGGGACGAGGACCAAGGTGCCGGAGGAGCTGCGGGACGTGCTGCCCGAGCTGATGTGGCTCTCCCAGATGGGGCTCGTGCTGTACTGGATCTTCGACCGGACTCCAGGGCGGGAGCGGAGTTACCGGCTCGCCGAGCGCGGGGCCCGGCTCACCGCGCGCGGGGTGGCGCTGGCCCGCTTCCGGGTGCTGCGGCCGCTGGTGCGGGAGGTGCACGAGCTGTTCACGGACTTCCTGCCGGGGATGACGAAGATGATGCCCGACCCCGGCAGGAAGCCCTCGTAGTCCGCGTCAGTTGACGGCGTCGACCTCGCCCTCGGCCAGCTCCACGTCGTACACCAGCGGCCCGTCCGCGACGACCACGTGCCCCGCGCGCGAGCCGTACGAGGCCGCCGACACCGCCAGGAGGTAGGTGCCCGGCGCCGGGACCGACACGATGTAGGAGCCGTCGGCCAGGGACACCACCCGGTCCAGCTGGCGTCCGCCGCGTGAGAGCAGCGACACCGAGGCGCCCTCCACGGCCTCCCCGTCGGCGTTGCGGACGAAGCCGTGGACGGCCGAGGCCGGGCCGTCCGGGTCCGCCACCACCGGAGCGGGCTCGTCCTCCTTCGGCTCCACCGCCAGATGCGGCAGCCGCTTCTCCAGCCCCTCCGGCAGCCACCAGTTGGAGTTGCCGAGCAGATGCATAGCGGCCGGTACCAGCGCCGTACGCAGGATGAACGCGTCCAGGGCGACGGCGGCGGCGAGGCCGATGCCCGCCATGGCGCCCTCCATGTCGCCGCTGAGCACGAACGCGGAGAACACACAGATCATGATCAGGGCCGCGCAGTTGATGACCCGGCTGGTCTCGGCGAGGCCGACACGCACCGCGCGCGCGTTGTCGCGCGTGTGGACCCACTCCTCGTGCATCCGGCTCACCAGGAACACCTGGTAGTCCATGGAGAGGCCGAACAGCAGGGACAGCATGATGACCGGCAGGAACGCCGTGATCGGGCCCTCCTTGCCGATGCCGATGAACTCCGTGCCCCAGCCCCACTGGAAGATCGCCACCAGTACGCCGAAGGACGCGGCCGCCGCGATGAGGTTCATCAGGGCCGCCGTCAGCGGCACCACCAGCGAGCGGAAGGCGACCAGCAGGAGCAGGAAGCCGAGGCCGATGATGGTGGCGACGAAGTAGGGCAGCCGGTCTCCGGTGACGGCCGCGAAGTCCTTGAAGACCGCTGTCACGCCGCCCACATGGGCCTCGGCGCCGGAGGCGGGGATCACGTCGTCGCGCAGCCGGTCGATCAGCTGGTCGGTCTTCTCCGACTGCGGTGAGGTCGTCGGGACGACCTGGATGACGGAGATGCCGTTCGCGGGCGGCGCGGCGGCGACCTGGGCCACGCCCTCCGTGGACTTGATGGTCGTCGCGAGCGCCTGGGCGTCGCCCTTCTCGACGACCACCTGGAGCGGCCCGTTGAAGCCGGGGCCGAAGCCCTCGGCGAGCAGGTCGTACGCCTGCCGGGTGGTCTGGGACTCCTGGTGGTTGCCCTGGTCGGTGGCGCCGAGCCGGATCGACAGCACGGGCAGCGCGAGGATCACCATGACCACGAGGGCGCCCGCCGCGATCGAGCGCGGGCGCTTCTCGACGTACGACGACCAGCGCGCCGCGAGCCCGCTCGCCTCCGCCGACTCCGGGCCGTTCGCGGTGAGCCTGCGCCGCTGCCTGCGGCTGAGGACCCGCATGCCGAGCATGCCGAGGAGGGCGGGCAGCAGGGTCGTCGCGGCCAGCACGCTCAGGACGACGGTCAGGGAGGTCGCGACGACCACGCCGTCCAGGAAGCGCATGTTCATCACCAGCATGCCGGCGAGCGCGATGCAGACGGTGCCGCCCGCGAACAGCACCGCACGGCCCGAGGTGTTGAGGGCGGTGACGGCCGCGTCCTGCGGCTTCATGCCGCGCAGGATGCCGCGGCGGTGCCGGGTGACGATGAACAGGGCGTAGTCGATGCCGACACCCAGGCCGATCAACGAGCCGAGCAGCGGGGCGACTTCGGGCACGTCCGTGACATGGCTGAGCAGCGAGGTCGCCATCAGGCCGGTGCCGAGGGCCGCGATGGCCACGACGAGCGGCAGCAGCATCGCGAAGAGCGAGCCGAAGGCCAGGAAGAGCACGATCGCCGCGGCGACGATGCCGACCAGCTCGGCGGTGCCCTGCGGGGGCTCCTGGGTGCGGGCGATGGCCTGACCGCCCAACTCGACCTGGAGTCCGTCCCGTTCCGCCGCCTGCGCGGTGTCGACGACGTCCTCGATCAGCTCCTTGGGCACCGCGTTCGCCTGCTCGGCGAAGGTGACCTGGGCGTACGCGATCCGCCCGTCCTTACTGATCTGCGCGGCGCCCTCGGCCGCGTAGGGGTCGGTGACCTCACCGACGCCCTTCATCGCCGCGATCTCCTTGAGCGCGGGTTCGAGCCGGGATCGTACGGACTCGTCCCGTACCGAGCCCTCGTCGACCTTCCACACCACCGTGTCGGTGTCGCCCGCGCTCTGCGGGAAGGCCTTCGTCATCAGGTCGTACGCCGTCTTCGAGTCCGTGTCCGGCAGGGAGAAGACGTTCGCGTAGTCGGTGCCCGCGGCCGAACCCGCCGCGCCCAGCCCGAACAACGCCCCCACCCACAAGAACAGGACCACCAGCCGGTGCCGATAGCACCACCGTGCCAATGCCGCCACGCGAAACACTCCCCAGTCGGTCGTCGGTCGGTCCCCCAGGTCCTGGGCAACAGACTGGCGGTGGCACGCGTGCGGGGACACCGAAGCCGACCGACTCTCAAGGAACTCCAAAGCACCGGACCCACCCGCTGTCAGTGGGGCCGCCGATACTGGGGGCATGACGACGGCTCCAGGCACCGTGCTGGTCGTGGAGGACGAGGAGAGCATCGCGGACGTCCTCGCCATCGCGCTGCGCTACCACCGGTTCGAGGTGATGGTCGCGGGCACCGTCCGTGAGGCCCTGGCGCTCGCCGAGCGCACCCGGCCCGACGCGGCGCTGCTCGACGTGATGCTGCCCGACGGCGACGGACGCGCCCTCGGGCGACAACTGCGCGCCGAGCGGCCGGAGCTGGCGCTGGTCTTCCTCACCGCGCGCGACGCACCCGCCGAGGTCGTCGGCGCCCTCGGCTTCGGCGACGACTACATCACCAAGCCGTTCAACATCGACGAGGTCGTCGCCCGGATCACCGCCGTGCTGCGCCGCACCCGCCCCGCCGACGTCCTGCCGCAGCGGCCGGTACTGCGCTACGGCGACCTGGAGCTGGACGAGACGACGTACTCGGCGCACCGCGCGGGACGCACGGTCGAGCTGACCCCGACCGAGTACGCGCTGCTGCGGTTCCTGGTCCGCAACGGCGGCCGGATCGTGCCCAAGGAGCAACTCCTGCGCCATGTCTGGCAGTACGAGCACACGCCGCCGGAGTCGACCGTCGTGGAGACCTACATCAGCTATCTGCGGCGCAAGCTGGACGCCCTCGGACCGCCGATGATCACCACACGGCGCGGCGTCGGGTACGGGCTGGCATGAGGCTGCGCAAGCTGGGCTGCAAGCGCGGCATCCACTCCCTGCGCGCCCAACTGACGCTGGCGAACGTGGCGCTGCTCGCGCTCGGCATCGTCGCGGCGACCGCGGTGAGCGTGATGGGCATGCGGTACTACCTGCTGGACCAGATCGACTCCGAGCTCGCCCAGACCCGTACGTCCCTGGGCAGTTCGCAACTCACGATGGACACGATCAACGGCCTGGCGGACCTGGCGATCGTGCGCGACAAGTTCCTCCAGCAGGATGCCGGGCGGTCCCGTCCCGACCAGATCATCACCGTGGTCGACGAGCGGGGCGACCCCATCGCGCTGGGCCATCTCGCCCCGAGCGACGTGCAGAGCGAGCTCGCGGACACCGTGACCGACCCGCGCGCGCTGGCCGCCGACACCGAGCCGCACGACATCCGGGTGCGCGGCGACGCGTACCGGGCCACCGCGACCCGGCTCAGCGACGGCTCGTACATCCTGCTCGCCACGTCCACCGAGGCCGTCCACAAGGGCATCGGCAAGGCCGTGCGGCTCGACCTCGCCATCGGCAGCCTGCTGCTGGCGCTGCTGGCCTGTCTGACCATGTTCAGCGTGCGGCGCCGGATGCGGCCGCTGGAGGACATGGTGGAGACGTCGTCGGCGATCGCCGAGGGCGACCTCACCCGGCGCGTCCCGTCCAGCCGGGAGGCCACCCTGGAGGTCGAGCAGCTGCGCACCGCCCTCAACTCCATGCTCCACCAGGTCGAGTCGGCGTACCGCACGCGCGAGCGCAGCGCGACCCAGCTGCGCCGCTTCGTCGCCGACGCCTCGCACGAACTGCGCACCCCGCTGTCCGCGATACGCGGCTATCTCCAGCTGTACGACAAGGGGATGCTCCAGGACCCCGACGAGCGCAAGCGCGCGTGGGGCCGGGTGATGGCCGAGGCCGACCGGATGGGACGCCTGGTGGACGAGCTGCTCACCCTCGCCCGCCTCGACCAGCAGCCCGAACTGCGGTTCCGCAACGTCGATCTGACCCGGCTGGTGCGGGACGCGGCCGAGGATCTGCGGGTGCAGCAGCCGGGGCGGCCGATCAGCGTCGACGCCGACGGGGCGCTGCTCGTGCATGCCGACGAGGCGGGGCTCAGACAGGTCCTGGGCAACCTGGTGGGCAACGTCCGCACCCACACGCCGGCCGATGTGCCGGTGCGGCTCGGGGTGGAGCGATCCTTCGGGGCGGTACGCCTGTGCGTCGCGGACGAGGGCCCCGGCCTCGCCGAGGAGGACGCGGCTCGTGTCTTCGACCGCTTCTTCCGGGCCGGCGGCGGCGCGGGCAGCGGGCTCGGCCTGGCGATCGTGCAGGGCGTGGTGCAGGCCCACGGCGGGCGGGTGACGGTGCAGACGGCACCGGGCGAGGGGCTGGCGGTGACGGTCATGCTGCCGACGCGGGCATGAACGCGCGCGTGCGTCTCACGTAGCGGCCGGCGCCGGACACGGACACGCGCGCGCGATCACGTACCGGCCGGCGCCGGACACGCACGTGCGATCACGTACCGGCCGGCGCCGGACACGGACACGCGCGCGCGATCACGTACCGGTCGGCGCCGGACACGGACACGCGCGTGCGTCTCACGTGCCGGCCAGCACCAGGGCCCACACCGTCTTGCCGTGCCGCCCTCGGCTCCACACGCCCCACGCGGCGGCGATGTGCTCCACCAGGTGCAGTCCCCGCCCGGCCTCGTCCCCCTCCCCCACCAGCCTGAGCCGTGGCTCCAGTTGGCCCTCGTCGGAGACCTCTATGAGGCAGGAGCCGTCGGCGAGCGCCGTCACCGCGACCTCGAACTCGCGCTCCAGGAGCGGCCCGTGGCGT
>JABFXD010000242.1 GCA_013361925.1 Streptomyces sp.
GTCACCCGTCGGCGGTCTCGCGCCGCGCCTCGTGGTTGGCCAGCAGGTTGAGGAGTTCCGCCACCGTCAGGCCGGACTCCGCGGGGTGGCGGAGGATGGTTCCCGGCTGGATCCGGTACGTGTTCGATCTGCCCTCGCGCCGATGGGTCAGATACCCGTCGGCCTCCAGGTCGGAAATGATCTTCTGGACGGCGCGCTCGGTCAGCCTGCACCGGGCCGCGATGTCGCGGATGCGGGTGGTGTGGTCTTCGGCGATCGCTGCCAGTACACGGGCGTGACTGGTGAGAAACGTCCACCCCGAGTGTGGTTCCGGCACTTCTCCCATGCCCTCAGAGTACGAGGTCTGATTCACGCATTCAAAAGGCTGAAATAAATTTCCTGTATCTCTTGACGTGTGAAGGTGTGGTGCGGAAGCTGGAACCGGAGCGAGCGGACTCGACAAGGACAGCGAAATGCACGCACCCCTCATGGTCGACGACAGCGCGGCGCACCTGGCCATGGACGCACCGTCCCCGGACGGACGTGTACGGGTCACGGTCCGCGGCGAACTCGACATCAGCGCGGCCCCGGCGCTGGAGCAAACCCTGCGGCGGGCCCTGCGGTGCGCCGCCCGGGGCGTGGACCTGGACCTGGGCGGGACGACGTTCTGCGACTGCTCGGGTCTCAACGTCCTGCTGGCCGCCCGGCGGCGCGCGCTGGAACACGGCAGGACGCTCACCATCCGATCCGCCGGTCCCGCGGTACGGCACCTGCTGACCGTGACCGGCACCTGGCCACTGTTCACACCGGGGGAGCACGCCCTGAACCACGACGAGCAGGAACTGCGCAACGAGGTCGTCCAGCTGCGCCGCGCCATGCAGACGCGGCCCGCCATCGACCAGGCGCGGGGCATGCTGATGGCGACGTTCGCGCTCAGCCCCGAGGACGCCTGGGACGTACTGGTCAGGATCTCCCAGAACACCAACACCAAGCTGCATGTGCTCGCCGGCGAACTGGTGGGCACGGCACGGGACGGAGGGCTCCCCGACGGCATGAGACAACAGGTGACGGAGGTGCTGGCGACCCTGCCCGCGTCCCCCGGCGCCGGGGAACCCGCGCCGGACGCGGCACCCTGAGGCGATCCGGGCGCGCCGCGTGCCGGGAACGTCGGCGGTGCGGTGGCGAAGCCCCGTTCGGGCCCGCCACCGCACCGCCATCGCATTACACCTGCCCGTGGGTCAGGCCACGTTCACCGCGCTCCAGGCCGCGGCCACCGCGTTGTACTCCGCGCTGCCCGCCCCGTACAGGTCCTTCGCCGCGTTCAGCGTCGCCGTGCGGGCGCCCGCGTAGTTCGTCGAGGACGTCATGTAGACGGTCAGCGCCCGGTACCAGATGGCGCCCACCTTGTCCCGCCCGATGCCCGACACCGAACTGCTGTTGCAGGTCGGCGAGTTGTAGCTGACGCCGTTGACCGTCTTCGCGCCGCTGCCCTCGGACAGCAGATAGAAGAAGTGGTTCGCGACGCCCGACGAGTAGTGCACGTCGAGGTTCCCGACCGAGGAGCTCCAGCAGTCGGCCGAGTTGCCGTCCTTGGACGGCTTGTCCATGTAGCGCAGCGCGTCCCGCCCGAAGCCCGACCGGACGATCTTCTCGCCGATCAGGTAGTCCCCGGCGTCGGAGGAGTTGCCCGCGTAGAACTCCACCAGGGTGCCGAAGATGTCGGACGTCGCCTCGTTGAGCCCGCCGGACTCGCCGGAGTACGTGAGCGCCGCCGTCTTCGACGTCACGCCGTGCGACATCTCGTGCCCCGCCACGTCCAGCGACACCAGCGGGCCGAGCTGCGTCCCGTCACCGTCGCCGTAGGTCATGCAGAAGCAACTGTCGTCCCAGAAGGCGTTGTTGTAGCTGTTGCCGTAGTGGACGCGGTTGTACGAGCCCTTGCCGTCACCGGCGATGCCGTTCCTGCCGTGGACGTTCTTGTAGTAGTCCCAGGTGACGTTCGTGCCGTACTGCGCGTCCACCGCGGCCGTCGCCCGGTCCGAGGTCGCCCCCGTCCCCCAGTGGTTGTCGGCGTCGGTGAACAGCGTCGCCGGGGCGCGGCTGAAGCAGATGCCGAGGATGCACAGGTCGGTCTTGTTGGCCGCGTCGCCGGTGTACGTGTTCCCGCGCGTCGCGTCCTTCAGCTGGTACGTCGACCCCGACAGCGTCGTCTCCAGCGGCACCGTCCCGCCGTACAGCGACTTGCCGTCGCCCGTCGCCGACTCCAGCGAGTCCCAGGCGTCGATCTGGGCGCCCGAGCGCGCGTCGGTCAGCACGACGCGCGCGACCGGGTTGCCCAGCGAGTCCTGGGCCACCGCCTCGGTGCGCCAGGCCAGCTTCGGCGTGCCGTGCAGGGCGTCGACGACCAGCTGCGGCTTGGCCGTCAGCTTCTTCAGCGTCTCACCGAGGTTGGCGGCGCGCAGCGCGTTCGCGGCGAGGTCGGCGGCCTTGGGCGCGGACAGGGCCGGCTTCACGCCGGCCAGCGAGATCGCCTTCTTCGTCGCGCGGTCGGCGCCCTTGTACGACCCGTCCGACGCCAGGTGGACGACGAAGTCGCCGCCCAGCACCGGCAGGTTGCGGTAGGTGCGGTCGTAACGGACGTGCTGGGTGCCGTTCTTGTCGACGACGACGTCCCGGACCTTGGTGTCCTGCGCGGAGGTCAGACCCAGCGCGGCGGCCTGGTCGACCAGCGCCGAGGCCGCGTTGTCGATCGCGGTGGCCCGGGTCGGTCTGTCGGCCGCGTCGGCGGCGGGGACGAGAGCGGCGGCCAGCAGGGCGGTGCTGGTGACGGCGACACCGGCGGCGGCGAGCCGGGAACCCCGGAGGGAGCGGATGGAGCGGACAGGACGAATTGAGCGTATTCGGCTCATCTGTCTCCTCAGAAAGGCGCCTTGGGCGCGTGGGGGAGGCGCTCGTGCTGGAGGAGATTCAAAGGGCACAGGCCTGTCATGTCCATACCGCGTCTGTGCCGGTGTGTGTGGAGAGAGAATCGTTTCTGTGAGCCTCCCGTTCTTTGTCTACGGCACCCTTCGCCCTGGTGAGCCCAACCACGACCACTTCCTGCGCGGCCGCACGACGGCCGAGGAACCGGCGCTGCTCCAGGGCGCGGCCCTGTACGACGGCCCCGGATATCCGTACGCGGTGGAGGAGCCCGGCATCGTCCGCGGCGACCTCGTCACCGCCCGCCCCGAGGAGTACGGCGCCTTGCTCGTCGCCCTCGACCGCCTGGAGGAGTACGTGCCCGGCGACCCCCGGAACCTCTACGAACGGGTCGAACGCGAGGTGGTCCGGGAGGCCGACGGAACGCCGGTGCGGGCCTGGACGTACGTCGCCGCCCCCGCAGTGGCCGAAGGGCTCCGCCGCCACGGCAGCCGCATCGCGACCGGCGACTGGCTGGCCCTGCGCTGACGCTCGGTCAGGACTCGACGGTCTCCACCCGCACCGCGCACGTCTTGAACTCCGGCATCCGTGAGGTCGGGTCGAGCGCCGGGTTGGTGAGGGTGTTGGCGCGGCCCTCGCCGGGCCAGTGGAACGGCATGAAGACCGTGTCGGGGCGGATGCCGGTGGTGATCCGGGCCGGTGCCACCGCCCGGCCACGCCGGGACACCACCGCCACCGGGTCGCCCTCGGCCGCGCCGAGCCGCGCCGCGAGCCGCGGGTGCAGCTCCACGAACGGACCGGGCGCGGCGGCGTTGAGCTCGTCGACCCGGCGGGTCTGCGCGCCGGACTGGTACTGGGCGACGACCCGGCCGGTCGTCAGCAGCACCGGGTACTCGTCGTCCGGCTCCTCCGCCGACGCCCGGTGCGAGACCGGCACGAAGCGGGCCCGGCCGTCGGCGGTGGCGAAACGGTCGAGGAAGAGGCGGGGAGTACCGGGGTGTTCCGCCTCGCCGGCCTCCGGTGTCGGGCACGGCCAGAACACCCCGTTCTCCTCCGCCAGCCGGCGATAGGTGATCCCGGAGTAGTCCGCCGCCCCGCCCGCGCTGGCCCGGCGCAGCTCCTCGAAGACCTCCTCGGGGTCGGTCGGGAAGCCCTTCTCCACCCCTAGCCGGTCGGCGAGTTCATGCAGGACGTCGAGGTCGCTGCGGACCCCCTCGGGCGCGGTGACCGCCTGCCGCCGCAGCAGCACCCGGCCCTCCAGGCTGGTCGTCGTCCCCGTCTCCTCGGCCCACTGGGTGACCGGCAGGACGACGTCCGCGAGCGCGGCCGTCTCGGAGAGGACGACATCGCAAACGGCCAGGAAATCGAGGGACTTGATGCGCTCCTCGATGTGCGCGGCGGCCGGCGCCGACACCACCGGGTTGGACCCCATCAGCAGCAGCGACTTGATGTCCGTACCCAGCGCGTCCAGCAACTCGTAGGCACTGCGCCCCGGTCCGGGAAGCGAGTCCGGGTCCACGCCCCACACCTCGGCGACATGGCGTCGCGCCGCCGGGTCGTCCAGCTTGCGGTAGCCGGGCAACTGGTCGGCCTTCTGGCCGTGTTCGCGCCCGCCCTGTCCGTTGCCCTGCCCGGTGAGACAGCCGTACCCGGACAGCGGCCTGCCCGCCCGCCCGGTCGCCAGGCACAGGTTGATCCATGCGCCCACGGTGTCGGTGCCCTTGGACTGCTGCTCGGGCCCGCGCGCGGTCAGCACCATCGCGGCTTCCGGCTCGCAGAACATCCGTACCGCTTCCCGGAGTTGGGGGACCGGCACGCCGGTGATCCGCTCCACGTACTCCGGCCAGTGCGCCATCGCCGCCGCCCGCGCGTCCTCCCAGCCGGCGGTGCGCTCGGCGACGTACGCCTCGTCGACCCGCCCCTCGGCGACGATGAGGTGCAACAGGCCGAGGGCCAGGGCGAGATCGGTGCCGGGGCGGGGCATCAGATGCAGGTCGGCCTGGTCGGCGGTCTTCGTCCGGCGCGGGTCGACGACGATCAGGGTGCCGCCGTTCTCCTTGAGCTCGGTGAAGAAGCGCAGCGACGGCGGCATGGTCTCGGCGGGGTTGGAGCCGACGAGGATCACACACCCCGTCCGCGGGATGTCCTCCAGCGGGAACGGCAGCCCGCGGTCCAGGCCGAACGCCTTGATGCCGCCGGCCGCGGCCGAGGACATGCAGAAACGGCCGTTGTAGTCGATCTGCGAGGTGCCGAGGACGACCCGGGCGAACTTGCCCAGCGTGTACGCCTTCTCGTTCGTCAGGCCGCCCCCGCCGAACACCCCGCACGCGTCCGGACCATGTTCCGTCCGCGTACGCAGCAGTTCCCCGGCGATCCGGTCCAGCGCCTCGTCCCACGTCGCGGGCACCAGCGTGCCCCCGGAGCGCACCAACGGGGAGGTCAGGCGGACGCTCGACGAGAGCACCGCGGGCGCTGTCCGGCCCTTGCCGCACAGCGCCCCCCGGTTCACCGGGAAGTCCGCGCGCTCGGTGACCTCCACGCCCCCGTCCGGGACGGGCGTGAGATTCATCCCGCACTGCAGGGCGCAGTAGGGGCAGTGGGTGGGCGTCGCGGAGTTCTGCATGCCTTTCAGCGTGCTTCCGCCGTGTTACGTGCGCGGCGGCCCCCCTGTTACACGGCCGGGACGGCGACCTCCCCGCCGCGCCCCGGCCGCGGTGAGGGCGCCTGCAGTCCGCCATGGTGAACGGCGTTCCTGGAGAAGCGCCGGCCCCGCGTCACCGGCCGCCGGCGAGCGCCTTGCTCACCCCCGGTTCCCTCGGCCCGAGGAACCGGGGATCGGGCTCGAAGACCGCGTCCAGGGCGGCCTTGCCGGCGGCGAAGATCTCGCGGGTGCCCCCGTAGTACCAGGTGACGTCGTGCTTGGCGTCCACGCCGACGCCGTACGACGTCACGCCCGCCGCCTGGCACAGCGCGACCGCCCGCCGGATGTGGAAGCCCTGGCTGATCAGCACGGCCCTGTCCACGCCGAAGATCTTCTTGGCCCGGACGCAGGAGTCCCAGGTGTCGAACCCGGCGTAGTCACTGACGATGCGGGAGTCGGGGACGCCGTGCTCGGTCAGATAGGTCCGCATGGCGTCCGGCTCGTCGTAGTCCTTGCGGCTGTTGTCGCCGGTGACGAGGACGACCTTGATCTTCTGTTCCCGGTACAGCTTCGCCGCCGCGTCCAGCCGGTGCGCGAGATACGGCGACGGCTCCCCGTCCCACAGCCCGGCCCCGAAGACGACGGCGACCTCGGTGCGCGGCACGTCCGCGGTCGTTCGCAGCCGGTCGCCCGTGACGACGTACATCCAGGTCGCCGGAAGCAGCGCCAGCACGCACCCGGCCATCACGGCCTGCACCAGCCGCCGCTGCCCGGTACGGGTGCGCGGCAGACGGGGTCTGCGCAGTCTCACGGGGTCCCTCCCAGGTCGTCCTTCGACAGTCAGGGACGTGCCGTAAGCCGCATCGGTTCGCCGCCGCCGACGTGACCAGCCTCACGTGCGCGGGTGAAACCGCAGGTCAGCCCACCTCACACCGGCCTACCGGGGCGCGGTGAACCCACGGAAAATCCCCGTTATCTTCATGCAACGGGACGGCAACCTCCCCCCGCCACCATCGGTTCATGACAGCGTCGAACTCTCTAAGCGACGAGTCCAAGACGGTCCACTTCGACAGTACGGCGCACCTCATGAACCGGATCAGCAGCCAGCTCGCCAGCCAGCTCAGCCTCGTCTCGCTCGACGGCAGGCGGCGCCCCGAACCTCCCGCGCTCGTCGTCGTGGCCCACGGCAGCCGCGACCCGCGCGCCCTGAGCACCGTGAGCAGCCTCCTCGACAAGGTCCGCGAACAGCGCCCCGGCCTCGCGGTGCACCTGGGCCACATCGAGCTCAACGCCCCGCTGCTGACCGACACCCTCAAGACCCTCGGCAACCGCGAGGCGATCCTCGTCCCGCTCCTGCTCAGCCGCGGCTACCACGTGAAGCGGGACATCCCGGAGATGGCCGCCGAGACGGAGGTACGCGCACGCGTGGCCCCCGCGCTCGGCCCGCACCCGCTCCTGGTGGACGCCCTGCACGCCCGTCTGCTGGAGGCGGGCTGGGAGGAG
>JABFXD010000322.1 GCA_013361925.1 Streptomyces sp.
GATCCTGGAGGGCCTGTCCTCACGCACCTTCCGGGCCCGGGTGTGGCGCGGCTACCAGGAAGAGGGTGCCTTCGAGCGGACGCGGCGCGAACATGCCGCGATCCATCGGGCGTTGGTGGCCCATGACCCGGAAGCGGCCAGGGCCGCGGCGGCGGCTCATGTGGGTGAGGTGGAGCAGTGGCTGAGGTCGCAGATCAGCGAGGCCTGACCACAGCGGCTCAGTCGCCCGAGAAGCCGAATATCCCCAGGTGGGTCGGCTCATCGCCCGTGTGCAGGACGACGTACAGGCCGGTCCACCGCATACGGCACTCGTCGAGGAGCGTCTCATCGGGGCCGGAGCGGGGGCCCATGGACGCGGAGGAGCGGGCCAGCACCTCCTGGAACTGCTCGGGCGTGGGGTGCTCGGTGCCGAAGTGGTGTCTGACGCGCTCGGGCGCGAGCGGGCGCAGAGTGCCGTAGTCCCGGGCGTCGTGGTCCGAGGGGGCGGTGGTCGTGTGGACGACGCGGTCGATGTCCAGGATCGAGTGGGTCCCCTCCTCGCCCATGAACTCCTCGTCTGCCCAGAGCTCCTCAAGGCTCTCGTACGTGTCGTCGTCGCCGTACTCGTCCTGGAAGACCTGCGCGTGCAGCGCCTCCAGTGACTCCTCGACGGTCCCCTTGAACGGGGCGACGTACTCCCAACCGCTGGCACCCATGTGTCCCCGTCTCCCGATGCCGCATCCGCAAGATCGAGGCCACCTTACGGACAGCCACTGACAACGCGGGGCCTGGGCGGTCAGCCAGGGAGTACCCGGGTCTGTCCCGTGGGGAGCTTGCTCCACCAGTGGGCGTACCGGCTGTAGACGCGCGGGTCCCGGTCCGCCAGGAGGGCGAGCAGTGCGCGTGCCTCCTCCGCCAGCCCGTCCCATGCCGCGTCCGGGAGGTCGTGGAAGGCCGTCGCCTCGATGCCGCCCTCCACGGGGCGCCACACACCGGCCACGTACCCGTCGACCAGCAGCGTCGGCAGGACGTCTCCGTTGACCCGGGTCACCAGCTTGCGGTAGTCGGGCGGGATCACCCGGCTGCGGTCGTCGTACGCCAGCAGGACGCTGTCCCACATGGGGAGGAGACGGGGTGGGGCGGGGGCGTCGGCGGGTGGGCGCGGGGCGGCCCTGACGTCGTACAGCACCCTCCCCTCGGGGCCGGCCCACATCTCCAGCGTCTCGCCGAGCGTCCCCAACACCGACCGGACGCGGGCCCGTTGGACCATCGCGAACTGGGCGATGTCCGCCACCGACGCAGGTCCGAAGCCTTCCAGGTAGCGCAGGACGAGGGTGCGCAGCGCCGCTCCGGGGTCACCGGTGAAGCGGCCCTCGGGTGCGGCGACGTACGACGGGGAGTACTCGAAGGACCAGGGTCCGCCGGTCGGTACGTGCACCAGCGGGGCGTACGACCGCAGTCCCCACCACGCCCCGTCCTTCTTCTCCGCGCCCACCCGCTCCGCCAGCCAGCCCGCCAGGTCGCCGTTCGACCGGGGCCGGGACGCGAACTCCAGGAACCCCGGCTCCAGTTCGGCCGCGTCCGCCGGGGTGAGACCCGCGGCGGCGAAGCGGTGGCCGAGCCGGGAGGCGTGCAGCGTCGGCTGCATCGCCTCCCGGACCGTGCCGTAGTCGTCGCGGTGGACCGCGTGCAGGGTGATCCGCAGCAGGGTCGCCTTCACCAGCGTGCGGTCGGCGAAGGCCGCGTCCAGTTCGGCCGGGTCGAAGCCGTCGAGCCGGTTCCACAGCGCGAGATACGGCGACGCGGGCTGCTGCGCCTGGAGGGCGAGGAGGCGCCGGACCGCGGCGGCGACTCCCAGTGGCTCCCGGCGCAGCAGCAGCTGACGGGCGAGTGTGGCCCGGTTGAGTTCCCGCGCGCTGATCGTCGTCGAAGTGCTCGTCACACCCCGGATTCTGCCCTCCTCAGGCGCAGGGTGACGAGCTGGAAGGGACGCAGGCGCAGCGGCACGCGGTTGCCGTCCCGGGACACCGTTTCCGCCAGCGGCCGCTCCAGGAGGTCGGTCGCCGTCACGTCCGCCACCTCGAACCCGGCCGTCAGGGTGGCCCGGGCCCGCCCGCCGTGCGCCTCGTGCAGCCGTACGACCACGTCGCCGCTGCCGTCGTCGGCCAGCTTCACCGCCGTGATCACGACCGCGTCCTGGTCGACCGTGACCAGCGGGGCCACCTCGCCGGCACCGGTGGTCCGGCGTTCCGGGAGGTTGATCCGCCAGCCCTCGCGGACCGCGTCGCCGATGCCCGCGCCGGGGATCAGCGCGTGCCGGAAGCGGTGGACGCCCTGGTCGGTCTCGGGGTCGGGGAAGCGCGGGGCACGGAGCAGGGAGACCCGGACGGTGGTCGTGGTACCGCCGTCGCCGTCCGTGCGCACCGTGCGGGTCACGTCGTGGCCGTACGTCGAGTCGTTGGCGACGGCGACGCCCCAGCCGGGCTCCTCCAGGTGGACGAAGCGGTGGTTGCAGGCCTCGAACTTGGCGGCCTCCCAGCTGGTGTTGGTGTGGGTGGGCCGGTGGAAGTGCCCGAACTGGGTCTCCGACGCGTACCGTTCGGCGTGCACGTCGAGGGGGAACGCCAGCTTCAGGAACTTCTCCGTCTCGTGCCAGTCGACCTCCGTGTCCAGCAGCAGCCGCCGCTCCCCCGGTGCGAGGGAGAGCAGTTGGGTGACGCGGGAGGAACCGAAGGTGCGCACGATCCGCACGCCGTTCTCGCCGTGGGCGACGACCTCGTCCGCCGCCGTGAGGTCGGTGACCGTGTTGCGGTAGAACTCGTCCACGTCCCAGGCGTCCCACATGTTCGGGAAGTCGGGGTGGAGTTGGAGGAGATTGGCGGCAGTGCCCGGCGCGATCGTCTCGCGGTCGGCCGCGATGTCGTGGGCCGAGACCACCAGTCCGTCGCCGTCGATCTCCACGCGCAGGAGGCCGTTGTCGAGGATGTGCCCTCCGGAGGGGCGGTCGGTGATCCGTGTGCGGCCTTCGACGACCGGTGTGGCGGCGCCGCCCGCCGGGACGGCGGCGCGGGGGTGCGGGGCGGAGTTGAAGACCAGCTCCCGGTCCCCCTCCCCCGCGAGGGCGCGCTGTGCGGCCTCGATGATGCCGGTCAGCTCCTCGGCGACCCGCTCGTACGTCCTCCGCGCCTCGCGGTGCACCCACGCGATGGACGAGCCGGGCAGGATGTCGTGGAACTGGTGGAGCAGGACCGTCTTCCAGATGCGGTCCAAGTCCGCGTAGGGGTAGGGGAATCCGACCCTGACGGCCGCCGTCGCCGCCCACAGTTCGGCCTCGCGCAGAAGGTGTTCGCTGCGGCGGTTGCCCTGCTTGGTCCTCGCCTGGCTGGTGAGGGTGGCCCGGTGGAGTTCGAGGTACAACTCGCCCACCCACACGGGCGGTTCCGGGTACTCGGACTCGGCCTTCTGGAAGAACTCCGTCGGCGTCTCCCACACCACGGTCGCCGAGCCTTCGAGGTCGCGCAGACGGGCCGCCTTGGCGACCATCTCCCGGGTCGTGCCGCCGCCTCCGTCGCCCCAGCCGGTCGGGGCGAGGGAGTGCCGGGCGACGCCCTTGTCCTTGAAGTTGCGGGCCGCGTGGGCGATCTCGCTGCCCTTCATGGAGCAGTTGTAGGTGTCGACGGGCGGGAAGTGCGTGAAGATCCGGGTGCCGTCGATGCCCTCCCAACGGAAGGTGTGGTGCGGGAACTTGTTCGTCTGCGACCAGGAGATCTTCTGGGTCAGCAGCCACTTGGAGCCCGCCGCCTTGATGATCTGCGGCAGCCCGGCCGCGAAACCGAAGGTGTCCGGCAGCCACGCCTCGTCGTTCTCGATGCCGAACTCGTCGAGGAAGAACCGCTTGCCGTGCACGAACTGACGGGCCATCGCCTCCGAACCCGGCATGTTGGTGTCCGACTCCACCCACATGCCGCCCGCCGGCACGAACCTCCCGTCCGCCACCGCCTTCTTCACCCGCGCCCACACCTCGGGCCGGTGCTCCTTCACCCACGCCCACTGCTGCGCCTGGGACATGGCGAAGACGAACTCCGGCTCGTCCTCCAGGAGTGCGGTCATGTTGGAGGTCGTACGGGCCACCTTGCGCACCGTCTCGCGCAGCGGCCACAGCCACGCCGAGTCGATGTGCGCGTGGCCGACCGCGCTGATGCGGTGCGCGGAGGGCGCGGCGGGCTCGGACAGGACGGTCTCCAGGCGCACCCGCGCCTGGGCGGCGCTGCCGTTCACGTCCTGGAGGTCGACGGCGTCCAGGGCCCGGTCCACGGCCCGCACGAGGTCCCAGCGGCGCGCCGAGTCCGCCGGCAGCTCGTGCATCAGCTCGCCGAGCACCTCCAGGTCGAGGACGAGCTGCCAGACGGTCTCGTCGAAGACGGCGAGGTCCATGCGGGTGAGCGTGTACTGCGGTTCGTCGCCCGCGGTCTCCTTGTCGCCCAACTGCGTGGGCAGGAAGGGGTGGTAGTCGAGGATGACGGGGTTGGAGGCGGCCTCGATGTGCAGCCGCACCTCCTCGCCGCCCTCGACCGGCGCGCCGATCCTGACCCACTGGTTGCGCGGGTTGAGGCCCTTCACCGGGGTGCCGTCGGGGCGGTGGACGAGGCCCTCGCACTGGAAGCCGGGCATGTTCTCGTCGAAGCCGAGATCGAGGAGGGCCTCGACGGTCTTCCCGGCCCATGCCTCGGGGACGGTCCCGGTGACCCGGAACCAGCTGGTCCCCCACGGGGCGCCCCAGCGGGCGCCGACCTCGATCGGCTCGGGCTCGGCCGCCAGCCCTTCGGCGACCGGCACCGGCTCGCCGGGGGCGTGCCACACCGCCACGTCCAGCGGCACGGACTCGGGGTACACGGCGGGGCGGATGCGCTCGTCGAGGACGCGCTTGAGCCGGGCCTCGACCAGACGGCGGTCGTCATGCATGCGGGGTACTCCAAGCTGAGGGGGGGTGGGTTACCAGGGGTGGGTGACGGAGACGGGTGCCGACGACGTGTACAGCTCCCCCACGGCACGCAGTTCGAACCGCGCCGCCCGCTCGCCCTGTTCGGGCTGGAGGCCCCCGAGGAAGCAGGCCTGCTGACAGGTGCCGCCGAGGAAGCGACGGGTGCCGTCCGGGAGGAGGCGGTGCAGGGTGTAGTGGCGTACGGAGCCGGGGGCGGGGTTCCAGGCGAGGCGGAGGTCGCCGCCGGACGCGGCGGTCACGCGGAACCCGGCAGGTGCGGCGGGGCTCAGGACCGTGTCCCGGACCGCGATGCCGCCCAGCCGCCATTTCACCGGCCCATCGGTTGCGGTGAGCCGCACGCCGAGCGCGTGGACGGTCCCGGTCAGGCCTGTGAGTCGTACCGTCACCGTCTCCCAGCCGTTGACCGAGTTCACAGGCAGATAGGTGTACGGCGGTGTCGACCCCGGCGTGCTCGGCTCACCCGTCGCCACCGCGAGCTCGACGTTCACCGCCCCCGCATCGGTCCGGTGCGTGAGCTCGACAACCGTGTCCACACCGATCGGCAGCCGTGTCGCATACACCTCCAGCACCGTCGGCGCGTCCAGGGCGCCGTCCACCAACACACTGCTTCCACCGCGCCACGCGTCCGCGAAGTCGAAGCCGACAGAAGGGCGTTGCCCTTCCGTGCGCACCACCCACTGCCGCGACGGCAGCCGGTCCTGGAGGCCCAGGTGGTTCCAGGGCGTGTCCGAGGTGACCGCGCCCTCCTCGTACCAGCGCAGCCCGTGCCCGGTGTTGAACACGCTCGCGAAGGGTAGCGACGTCACCGTCGACCGATCGGCGACGGACACGGCCGGCGCCCGCCAGGTGTCCGTGGCGTCCGGCCGGGACGGGTCGAGCGAACGGCCGCTCCAGAAGCGGTCGTCGGCGGCGTGGAAGTCCTCGGGGGTACGGGTCGCGGGCAGATGGTTGCGGGTCCACTCGGGGCGGTACAGGCCGATCGAGGCGATGTGGGCGCGTCCGCTCGGCACGATCGCGTCCCAGTTCACGGACTTGTCCGAGCCGTTCGCCTCCACGTCCACGCCCGCCCACAACTCATAGCGGCTGCGCCCCAGTTGATCAGCGCGCGTACCCGAGGAGGCGAGACCGCTCGTCGTCCACCGGAAGTCCACGAACATGTCGTCGGCGGTCTCGAAGAAGGCCTGGTTGCTGCTGTTGAGGGCGCCCTGCCAGCTCACCGACCCGTTCACGGTCATCGAGTCGTACCAGGTCACCCGCTGCCCCCGGGCGGCGGCGAGGGACTTCAGCTCTCGTAGGAAGCCGAGCATGGCGGCCCCGAGGGCGCTGTCCCCACCCCCGGTCTCCGCGTTCACGAACCACCCGTCGAAGCCGTACGCCTCGGCCACCGCGACGAGTTGTGCGGCGAGCGGATACCGTCCGGCCGCGTTTTTCTGCACCAGATCCCGTGTCCACCGCAGCTGCCCGCCGTAGGCGACCGGCGGCAGGAAGATGTTGCCGAGAACGGGCACGCCGTGCCGGTGGGCGGCGTCCACGATCGGCGCGTTCGGCGCCAGGATCAGGCCCTCACCGGAGGAGCCGCCCCAGAAGACGAGTTCGTCGACATAGGCCCAGTGCCCGAAGGCGTAGTAGTCGGCCGTCGGCGCGCCCTGGGAGGGGTTGCTCGCCGTCGGCCCGAAGGAGACCAGGGACTGGATGCGGGCCTGCCCGGCGCGGGCGGTCCCGTTCGCCGGGGTGGGGGTGAAGCGGACGGCGAGTGGCACGGACGCCGCGTTGAAGGCCAGGTCGGGGTCGTCGGCGGTGCGCCAGGACTTCAGGCTGCGCCAGGTGATGCCGGTGCCGGGGGTGCCGGAGGGCAGGGAGTCCGGATACCAGTAGGAGGCGTACGGCTGGAGGGCTGCGGCCTTCGCTTCGGGGGCGGCCCCCGCGGACTGCGTTCTGAGCAGGGCCGCCGCGGCTCCTGCGATCAGGACGGTGCGTCTGGTGGGGTTCACGAGCGGGTGCCTCCTTGTGGGGTGGGGAGTACCTGGTCGGACGTGACGACTTCGGTGATGCCGC
>JABFXD010000103.1 GCA_013361925.1 Streptomyces sp.
AGACCGGCACTGCGGATCATGGGAGACTCGCCCTCATGAGCGGCAACGCGGACCCCCGGCCGGCGGGGGAAGGGACCACCTCGAGGACGCGGTTGGACCGGGGGCGCGGTGCGCTCGGGCCCGCACTGGAGCTCGTGCACACCGGCCGCGCCCCGACCCGGGCCGTGCTCACCGCCGAACTCGGCGTGACGCGCGCCACCGCCGGAGCGGTCGCCGCCGAGCTGGAGGCGCTCGGGCTGATCAGGGTCGACGCCCGGCCCGGCGCCGCCGCGGGCTCCCAGGGCCGGCCCTCGCACCGGCTCGCGGTCGCCGAGGACGGCCCCGTCGTCCTCGCCGCCCAGGTGCACGCCGACGGATTCCGGGCGGCACTGGTCGGTCTCGGCGGCCGGATCGCCGCCACCGCGCCCGCCCGCGAGACCGTCGACGCCGACCCGGCGAAGATCATCGGCTCGGTCGTCGAGGCCGGCGCCGAACTGCTGCGCACCACCGGACTCCGCTGTGTCGGCGCCGGCCTCGCCGTGCCGTCCGCGGTCGCCGAACCCGACGGCACCGCGCTCAACCCGCTCCACCTGGCCTGGCCCGTGGGCGCGCCCGTCCGGCGGATCTTCGCCGAGTGCGTGCGCGCGGCCGGCATCACCGGGCCCGCGTTCGCGGGCAACGACGTCAACCTCGCCGCCCTCGCCGAGCACCGCCACGGCGCGGGCCGCGGCGCCCGCGACCTGCTCTGCGTGGCCACCGGACACCGGGGCGTCGGTGGCGCCCTCGTCCTCGACGGCCGTCTGCACACGGGCAGTTCGGGCCTCGCGCTCGAAGTCGGCCACCTCACCGTCAACCCCGAGGGCCGCCCCTGCCACTGCGGCAGCCGCGGCTGCCTCGACGTCGAGGCCGACCCGCTGGCCCTCCTCACGGCCGCGGGCCGCGAGCCCGGCCCGGTGGTGTCGCTGCTCCAGCAGGCCAACGAACTGATCCGCGACCACTACGACGACCCGGCCGTCCGCACCGCCGCCGAGACCCTCGTCGACCGCCTCGGCCTGGGCCTCGCCGGACTGGTGAACATCCTCAACCCCGACCGGATCATCCTCGGCGGCCTGCACCGCACCCTGCTCGCCGCCGACCCCGACCGGCTGCGCGCCGTAGTCGCCGACCGCAGCCTGTGGGGCCAGAGCGGCGGCGTCCCGATCCTCGCCTGCACGCTGGACCACAACAGCCTGGTCGGAGCGGCCGAGTTGGCATGGCAGCCGGTACTGGACGACCCGCTGAGGGCCCTAGCCCACGAGTGACTGCGTACCGAGGACAGAGAGCAGCGCCAGCTTCTCGGCCTCCTCGGTGCCCGGCTCCGCCGAATACACCAGGATGTGCAGGTCGTTGCCCTCCACCCGGAGCAGATCGCAGTCCAGCGTCAGCAACCCCACGTCGGGGTGCTCGATCGTCTTGCGTGAACTCTCCAGCCGGCCCACGACCCCCGCGTCCCACAGCTCGGCGAACCGCTCACTGCCCGCCCGCAACTCCGCGACCAGCCGCAGCAGTTGCCGGTCGGCGGGGTAGCGGCCGACCGTGGCCCGCAGCTCCGCCACCATGCCCGCCTCGAACGCGCTCCGCTCCTCGGGAGTGTGCCGCACCCGGGTCGGCGCACCGAGGAAGTTGCGCCACACCCCGTTGCGCTCGAAGCCGTGCAGGCCCGACGGATCACCCATCAGCGCCGCGTACATGGGATTGGCGACCAGCAGCGTCATCGCCGCGTCGGACACCCCGACCGGCGTGTCCACCAGCCGGTCCAGCAGCCGCTGCACGCTCGGCGTGAGATACCCGGGCACCGTCTCCGGCCCCGGCGGCACCAGCCCCGCCAGCCGGAAGAGATACGCCCGCTCGTCCCCCGACAGTCTGAGCGCCCGGGCCAACGCCTCCACGACCTGCCCCGACGGATTGGCCGCCCGGCCCTGTTCGAGCCGGGTCACGTAATCGACCGAGATCCCGGCCAGCAACGCCAGCTCCTCGCGCCGCAGCCCCGCCGCGCGCCGCTGACCCCCGACGGGCAGCCCCGCGGTCTCCGGAGCCACCCGGTCCCGCCAGCGGCGCAGCGCCTGCCCCAGATCCGTCGTCGTCATGCCTCCAGTCAACCGCGTCGGCCGGGCGGGTGCCTGGTACTGCCAGTCCCAGGAAGAAGAGTCGTCTGGCTGTCCGCACGGCCCGGCGGGACCGTGGAGCCATGACCACCACACTGATCACCGGAGCGAACAAGGGACTGGGCTTCGAGACCGCCCGCCGACTCGTCGCAGCAGGTCACACCGTCTACGTCGGCGCCCGCGACGAGGAGCGCGGACGCCGTGCCGCCGAGCAGCTGGGCGCCCGGTTCGTCCGCGTCGACGTCACCGACGACGCGTCCGTCGCCGCGGCCGCCAAGACCGTCGAGGCCGAGGGCGGTCTCGACGTCCTGATCAACAACGCGGGCATCGAGGTGCGGGGCGCGGACAACAGCATCCCCAGCGCCGCCGACACCACCGCCGACGAGATGCGGACGGTGTTCGAGACGAACGTCTTCGGTGTCGTCCGCGTCCTGCACGCCTTCCTGCCCCTGCTCCAGAAGTCCGCCGCGCCCGTCGTCGTGAACGTCAGCAGCGGCCTGGGCTCCCTGACCCGGCTGTCCGACCCGGACTCCCCGGCGCACTTCTACCCGGCCGTCGCCTACCCGTCGTCCAAGACCACGGTCAACATGATCACCGTGCAGTACGCGAAGGCGTTCCCGGCGATGCGCGTCAACGCCGTCGAGCCCGGCTTCACCCGGACCGACCTCAACGGCGGCACCGGCACCCAGACGGTCGGGGAGGGCGCCGAGATCATCGTCCGCATGGCGCAGACGACCCCGGACGGGCCGACCGGCGGCTACTTCGACGTCAACGGCCCGATTCCCTGGTAGGCGGGACCCCGGCCGTCGACCGGAGCGTAGGCTCGCGGGCATGCGGATCTCCGTCTCCTCCGACATGGACGAACCCGTCGCCCGCGCCCTCGTCGCCGAGCTGCGCACCCGCGGTCACGAGGTGACCGCCCACGGGGCCCTCGAACCCGGCGCGGACCCCCAGTGGGCCGTCTGCTCGGAGGCGGCGGCCCGGGACGTCGCCTCCGGGGCGGCCGAGCAGGCGGTCGTGTGCTGCTGGACCGGCACGGGCGCCTCCATCGCCGCGAACAAGGTCCCCGGCATCCGGGCCGCCCTGTGCACCGACGCCTACACCGCGGACGGCGCCCGCCGCTGGAACGACGCCAACGTCCTCGCCCTCAGCCTGCGCCTGACGTCCGAGCCCCTGATGAAGGAGATCCTCGACGCCTGGTTCGCCGCCGAGGCCAGCGAGGACGCGGAGGACCGGCAGAACGTGGAGCGCGTCGGGCGGCTGGACACCGAGGGCCGGTGACCTTCAGGGAGCCGTGAGACTCCACAGCGCGGCCACCAGCGGCCTGCGCAGGTCGGCCCGGCGGACACACAACCCGATCGGGAACGACTCGGGCGGCGGATCGGCCGGGACCACCGCCAGCCGCTCGCGCACCGCACTGTGCTCCAGCACCAGCCGTGGCACCACCCCCGTACCGCAGCCGAGCGCGACCAGCGTCAACAGCCCTTCGTGGCCGTCCGGTTCACAGACCACCTCGGGCGCGGTGCCGCGGGCGCGGAACCACCGGTCGGCGGCGTCCCGCACGAGACCACGGTGGGGGAGGACGAATGGGCCGTCGAGGCCGGGGTCGGGGCGGTCCCGGGCCGTGACCGGGACCAGCTCGGTCACCGCGACGGTCCGCCCCACCAACGCCTCCGGCAGCCGCGCCGGGATGCCCGCCACCGCCACGTCGACCTCGCCCTCGTCCAGCCGGGCCAGCGCCGCCGCCGCGTCGCCGGTCCGCAGATCGAGGCGGACCTGGGGGTGCGCGGCGCGGAACGGGGCCAGCAGGTCGGGCAGCAGCGCCTGGCAGGCCGTCACCGTGGCGAACACGGCGAGCCGACCGGTGAGTTCGGCCGGATCGGGATGCTCCTCGCGGTAGGAGCGCCACAACTCCAGTGCCTGGACGGCGTATTCACGGAACCGATGTCCCTCGGCCGTCAGTGACACCCCGCGCGGCCCCCGGTCGAACAGCCGGTGCCCCAGGTCCGCCTCCAGCCGCTGCACGGTCCGCGTCAGCGTCGCCGGACTGACATGGCAGTCGAGGCTGGTCCGCCCGAAGTTCAGCGACTGCGCCAGGTGCAGAAAAAGACGCAGCTCCCGATGATCGTCCCGCACCCGCTCACCTGCCCCTTTCATCTTCCGCAACAGTGCGCTGCGCAAGTTGCGCTTGCCGCAACACTCGCCGCGAGCCTACAACTCACCCATGACCTCGACCACGTACACCTCCACCCCCGCCTCCCGTGTCTTCGCGCTGGAGACGATGGACGTGCCCGGCGGCACGGAGACCATCCTGCGCGGCGGCCGGCACCTCTTCCCGCTGCTGCCGCGGGCGTTCGCCGGGGTGCGCCGCATCGGCGTCCTCGGCTGGGGCCCGCAGGGCCGCGCCCAGGCCCTCAACCTGCGCGACTCCCTCGCCGGCACCGACATCGCGGTGGCCGTCGGACTGCGTCCAGGATCGGCCTCGGCCGCCGACGCCCGCGCCCACGGCTTCACCGAGGAGGACGGCACCCTCGGCGACTGGCTCGCCGTCGCCGCCGACAGCGACCTGGTGATCCTGCTGATCGCGGACGCGGCCCTGGCCGTCCACCACACCGAGATCTTCGCCGCCCTGAAGCCGGGCGCCGCCATCGGCCTCTCGCACGGCTTCCTCCTCGGCCACCTCCGCGAGACCGGCGGCGACTTCCCGCCCGGGCACCCGGTGATCGCCGTCTGCCCCAAGGGCATGGGCGACTCCGTGCGCCGGCTGTACCAGCAGGGCGCGGAGATCAACGGCGCCGGGATCAACAGCAGTTACGCCGTCCACGCCGACCCGGACGGCCGGGCCGCCGACCTCGCGCTCGGCTGGTCGGTCGCGCTCGGCTCGCCGTACACCTTCCGCACCACCCTCGACAGCGAGTACCGCTCGGACATCGTCGGCGAGCGCGCCATCCTCCTCGGCGCCGTCCACGGCATCGTCGAGAGCCTGTACACGCGCTACCGCCTGGCCGGGGACGACGAGGTGACGGCGTACGAACGCTCCTGCGAGAACGTGACCGGCCCGATCGCCCGCACCATCTCCCGGGCCGGCCTGAGGGCGGTCCGCGAGGGCCTCGACGGCCCCGCCCGGGACGTCTTCGACCGCGCGTACACGGCGACGTACGGCCCCGCCCGCGAGATCGTCGCGGAGATCTACGACGAGGTCGCCGACGGCACCGAACTGCGCAGCGTCATCCTCGCCGAACGACGCCTCGGCACCCGCCCGATGAGCGAGATCGGCGGCTCACCGATGTGGCGCTCCGCCGACGCGGCGCACGCCCGGCGCGGTGCTCGCGACCTCCCCGTGGACCCCTTCACCGCCGGGGTGTTCGTCGCCACGATGACGGCCCAGATCGACGAGTTCGTCGACCGCGGCCACCCCTGGTCCGAGATCGTCAACGAGTCCGTCATCGAGGCGGTCGACTCCCTGCTGCCCTACATGCACGCCCGCGACGTGGCCCACATGGTCGACAACTGCTCCCGCACGGCCCGCCTCGGCGCCCGCCGCTGGGGCCCACGCTTCCAGGCCGCGTACGAGCAGATCGCCTACCCGGCCGCCGAACACCCGGCGGACACCGCCCTGTTGAGGGCCTTCGACACCCACCCCGCCCACGAGGCCCTGGCCGCGGCGGCGAAGCTGCGTCCGTCGGTGGACATCTCGGTGGCCTAGTCACCCGGGGTGCGGCTACCGGGCGCGTACTGCGCCACACCGTGACCGAGCGACCAGTCGACCGGCGCGTTCTCGGTCACGGTCACGAACACGTTCCGCGGCTCGGTGCCCGCGTAGGAGTGCGCGAGTTCGGCGATGCGCCGGTACAGGGCCCGCTTCCGGTCCGGGGCGCGCCCGGCGCGCATGGTGATCGCGACGTACACGATGCCCTCGTCGCGGTGGACCCCGAGGTAATCGCCGTAGCGCAGTGTGCTGTTGATCCCGTCGTGGCCGGTCAGCACCTGGAAACGGTCGTCCGGCGGGATGTCCAGGGTCTCCACCAGGGCGTCGTGCACGGCCCGGCCGAGCGCGTCGAGCCGGTCGGGAGCGGCGTTCAGGGCATCGATCCGGACGAAGGGCATGTCAGGCAGCGTCCTTTCGGGCGCGGCGGGGCCTCGGGACGAGTTCGCCGCCGCAGTTCGGGCAGATGTCGTGCATGGCCTCGCTGCACGCCACGCAGAAGGTGCACTCGTAGGTGCAGATGCGGGCGGCGGCATCGGTCGGCAGCTCGGCCGTCTCGCAGCGCTCGCAGCGGTCGCGCATCTCCAGTGCCATGGTCGGCTCCTCACGAATCGTCGACGGTCGTGATCATTTCATCGACCGTCATGATCGCTCACTGCCGGTCGACGGCGAAGGCGCGGGCCGGATTCACCGTGAACATGCGCTCCACCACCTCCGCACCGACGGCCGCGGCCAGCCGGGGCCCCACCCGCCGCAGCAGATACGGCATCCCCGGGCCGCCGTTCACCGAGCGGGCCGCGGCCGTGGTGGTGTCGCCGCCCAGCAGCAGCCGGTCGGCGTGACCCGCCTCCGCCAGCGTTCGTACCGCGTCCGGCATCCGCCAGTCCGTGGCGTGATGGGCGCGGGACGGGCCGTCGAAGGCGAGGTAGCAGCCGGAGGCCGCCGCCTGGAGATGGGCCACGGCGTCGGGGGAGCGGTTGAGGTGCCCGAGGATCACACGGTGCGGCGGCACGCCCAACTCGCCGCACAGCAGCTCCAGCACGTCCAGCGCGCCGGTGCCCAGCTCCAGGTGCACCGCGATCGGCGCGCCCGTCGCGTGGTGTGCCTCGGCGGCCGCCGTCATCGTCCAGCGCGCGTGCGCGTCGAGGGCGTGGAAACCACCCGCGACCTTGATCAGCCCGGCCCGCACCCCCGAGGTG
>JABFXD010000637.1 GCA_013361925.1 Streptomyces sp.
CGCCCTTCCCGACGATGTCGGCAACGCAGACAGACGGGAGCCGCAACGATGCCGCACACGACCGCCTTCGCCCGGAACCAGTGGTACGTCGCCGCCTACAGCCATGAGGTGGGGCGCGAGGAGCTGCTGGGGCGCACGATCCTCGGTGAACCGCTCGTCTTCTACCGGACGGAGGAGGACGGGACGCCGGTCGCGCTCGCCGACCGGTGTGTGCACCGCCGGTACCCGCTGCACGAGAAGCCCAGCAGGCTCGACGGCGACCGGCTCGTGTGCGGGTACCACGGGTTCACGTACGACACGAGCGGCACCTGTGTGTACGTGCCGGGGCAGAAACGTGTTCCCCGTACCGCGCGGGTCGCCTCCTACCCGATCGTCGAGCAGGACTCGCTGATCTGGGTGTGGATCGGCGACCCCGCGCTCGCCGACGCCGGCACCATCCCGCGGGCCCGGCACCTCGACTCCCCCGGCTGGGTCACCGTGCGCGGCATGGAGCCCATCGACGCCGACTACGGCCTCCTCGTCGACAACCTCCTCGACCTCTCCCACGAGACGTATCTGCACGGCGGCTACATCGGCACCCCCGAGGTCGCCGAGACACCGATCACCACCGAGGTGGACGAGGGCGCGGGGATCGTCCGGGTGAGCCGGCACATGGACGACGCCGAGTGCCCGCCGTTCTACGCCAGGTCGACCGGGATATCGGGGCGGATCACGCGCTGGCAGGACATCGAGTACCACGCGCCCTGTCTGTATCTGCTGCACAGCCGGGTCGCGCCGGTCGGTGTGGTGCCCGAGGCGGACGGCAGCGACCCGGGCGGCTTCCACACCGAGGTCACCTACGCCATCACACCGTCCGAGGACGGCAAGGTGTACGACTTCTGGGCCGTCTCGCGGGACTGGGCGACGGACGACACGGAGGTCACCGAGTTCCTGCGGAGCAACAACCACACGGTCGTCATGCAGGACGTCGACGCGCTCAACCTGCTGCAGCGGACGCTCGGTTCGGAGCGCACGGGGTACCAGGAACTCAGCATCAACATCGACACCGGCGGCCTCGCCGCCCGCCGTATCCTCGCCCGCCTGGTCGAGGAGGGCGACAAGCCCGTGGAGAAGGTCCTGTGAGCAACACCCCGACCGGCGAGATCTACCGCATCGACTGGCTGCCGGGCACCGACGTCCTGCACGGCACCTGTCACTGCGGCCGCGAGCACACCGCGCAGGACCCGATCGAGATGTGGGAGTGGATGCTCGCCCACCCGCAGGGACACGAGCCACGAGGGACCAGCTCATGAACGAGGTGTACGAGGCCGAACTCCTCGTCGAGCGGGCCGAGTTCGCCGCCGACGGGGTGCTCGCCCTCTCGCTGCGCCACCCGCTCGGCGAGCCGCTCCCGGCCTGGGAGCCCGGCGCCCACATCGACGTCGTCCTCGGTCCCGGACTGGAGCGCCAGTACTCCCTGTGCGGGGACCCCGCCGACCGCACCGCCTGGCGGATAGCCGTGCTGCGCGAGCCGGACGGGCGCGGCGGATCGGCCCATGTGCACGAGCAGTTGGGGCAGGGCGACAAGGTCCGGGTGCGCGGGCCCCGCAACCATTTCACCCTCAGGCCCGCCGCCCGCTATCGCTTCGTCGCGGGAGGCATCGGCATCACGCCGATCCTGCCGATGCTGGCGGCCGCGGAGGCGGCGGGGGCGGAATGGAGCCTGCTCTACGGCGGCCGGACGCGGCAGTCCATGGCGTTCACGGAGGAGTTGAGCCGTTACGGCGATCGCGTCACCGTCGCTCCCCAGGACGAGACCGGTCTGCTGGACCTGCCCTCGGTGCTCGACTCCGTTCCCGAGGGCACGTTGGTCTACTGCTGCGGTCCCGGGCCGCTGCTCGACGCGGTGGAGGCGCGCTGCCCGGCCGGGTGCCTGCACATGGAGCGGTTCACGCCCAAGGAGCAACAGGGCGGCGAGAACACGGAGTTCGAGGTGGAGCTGGCGCGGAGCGGCGCGACCGTGACCGTCGCGGCCGACGTCTCGGTGCTCGACGCCGTGCGCGCCGCCGGGGTGGAGGTGCTGTTCTCCTGCACCGAGGGCACCTGCGGGACCTGTGAGACCGACGTCCTGGACGGCACTCCGGACCACCGGGACTCGGTGCTCACGGACGAGGAGCAGGAGGCCGGGGAGACGATGATGATCTGTGTGTCCCGGTGCCGGGGGCGTCGGCTGGTCCTCGACCTGTAGCCGCGGCCCCCGCGGCCATCCGCAGGTCGGCCTCGATCCCGGCGACCGTGTCCAGGAGATGCGGGAGCAGGTCGCGGCGGACGGAGGCCACGGTGTTGCGGCTGGCGTGCACCGGGATGTTCACGGCCGCCACCACCTCGCCGTCCCGGTCGCGCACCGGGGCGGCGACCGAGCGCAGCCCCTCCTCCAGCTCCTGGTCGACGACGGCGTAACCCTGGCCCCGCACCCGGTCGAGTTCGGCGCGCAGCAGTGCGACGGAGACGATCGTGCGCGGGGTCAGCGCGCACAGGTCGGCACGGGAGAGCACCAACTCCCGTTCCTCCTCAGGGAGATGAGCGAGGATCACCCGGCCCACCGAGGTGACGTGGGCGGGGAAGCGGGTGCCGACCGTGATCGCCGCCGTCATGATGCGGCGTGCGGGCACCCTGGCGACGTACACGATCTCGTCGCCGTCGAGTACGCACAGGGACGACGATTCCCGGGTGCGCTCGACGAGTTGCTCCAGATGCGGTTCGGCGATCTGCGCCAGGGAGAAGCCGGCGAGATAGGAGTAGCCGAGTTCCAGGACGCGCGGGGTGAGCCGGAAGGTGCGGCCGTCGGCGTGGACGTATCCGAGGTCGGCCAGGGTGAGCAGGAAGCGGCGGGCCGCCGCGCGGGTCAGTTCCGAGGCCCGGGCGACCTCGCTGAGCGTCAGTTCCGGGTGGTCGGCGTCGAACGCGCGGATGACGGCGAGGCCGCGTTCGAGGGAGCGGACGAAGTGCGGGGCGCGGGTTGCTGCAGGCATGGCCGCCTCCAGACTGTCAACAATATTGTTAGCCAAGGGCATTGACCGCGGCGAGCAAAGACTCTACCTTTCGCGCTGTGCACCAACGTGCGCTCTGCGCACACCTGTCGGAACAACGAAGTCTGCACAGGAGGAGCCATGCGTCGTCTGCTCGCCGCCCTCGCGGCCGGAGCATTCCTGGTCACCGTGTCGGCCTGTGGCTCGTCCGGGGACTCGGACTCGTCGGACAAGGCGTCGTCCGGCGGCACCACCAAGGTCAAGGTAGGGGTCATCCCGATCGTCGATGTCGCTCCGCTCTATCTGGGCCAGAAGAAGGGCTTCTTCAAGAAGCAGGGCCTGGAGCTGGAGATGACGCTCGCGCAGGGTGGCGCGGCCATCGTGCCCGCCGTCGCCAGCGGTCAGTACCAGTTCGGCTTCTCCAACTCGACCTCGCTGATGATCGCCCAGTCCAACAACGTGCCGGTGAAGGTCGTCACCAACGGCATCGCCTCAACGGGCGTGCAGGGCAAGGACTTCGGCGCGCTGGTCGTCAAGGGCGACAGCTCGCTCAAGACGGCCGACCAGTTGGAGGGCAAGAAGGTCGCGATCAACACCCTGAAGAACATCAACGAGACCGCGGTGCGCGAGTCGGTGCGCAAGGCGGGCGGCGACCCGGACAAGGTCAAGTTCGTCGAGCTGGCCTTCGACCAGATGCCGGCGGCCCTCGACAGCGGGCAGATCGACGCCGCGATGGTGGTGGAGCCGGCGCTCGCCACCGTGAAGAGCCAGGGCGGTCGGGAGATCGCCTCGCCACTGGTCGACGTCGCCCCGAACCTGACGGTGGCGATGTACTTCACCTCCACCTCGTACGAGACCCAACACCCCGACGTGGTCAAGAAGTTCAAGGCCGCCGCGGCCGAGTCGCTCGCCTACGCGGACGCCCACCCGGACGAGGCCCGCGAGATCGTCACCACGTACACGAAGATCCCGGCGGCCGTGCTGGCGAAGGTGACGCTGCCGGCCTGGCCCGCCGACCCCGACCGTGCCTCGCTCGACGCGCTGGCGAAGCTCGGCCAGACCGACGGCCTCTTCAAGACGGCTCCCGACCTGGACAAGCTGCTGCCGTGAAGAGGCAGACCGCCGTCAACGTGGCACTCGGTGCGGCCGGGCTCGTGGTCTTCCTCGCCCTGGGCGAGGCGGTGCCGCGGCTCGGCCTCGTCAAGGAGGCCTACTTCCCGCCCGCCAGCCGTATCGCCGACGCCCTGGCCGACGAGTTCGCCGACGACACCTTCTGGACGGCGCTCGGCGACACCCTCACCGGCTGGGCGCTCGGTCTGCTGATCGCCTCCGGCGCCGGCATCGTGGCGGGCATCGTCATCTCCGTGGTCCCGTATCTGCGTGAGGCGACGGCGTCCACGATCGAGTTCCTGCGCCCGATCCCGTCGGTGGCGCTGATCCCGCTCGCCGTGCTGCTGTACGGCACCGAACTCCAGTCGGTGCTCATCCTCGTCGTGTACGCCTCGTTCTGGCAGGTGCTGGTCCAGGTGCTGTACGGCGTCCAGGACGTCGACCCGGTCGCCGAGGAGACGGCGCGGTCCTACGGTCTCGGCACCTGGGCCCGGGTCCGCCATGTGCTGTGGCCGACCGCGCTGCCGTACGTCATGACCGGCGTACGGCTCGCGGCGGCCGTGGCGCTGATCCTCGCCGTGACCGCCGAACTCGTCATCGGGGCACCGGGGTTGGGGCAGCGGATCGCGGTCGCGCAGAACTCCCAGGCGGTACCCGAGATGTACGCTCTCGTCGTGGTCACCGGCCTGCTGGGCCTGCTCATCAACGTGGGTGCCCGCGCGGTGGAGCGGCGGGCGCTGGCCTGGCACCAGTCGGTGCGCGGGGAGGTGGCGGTGTGAGGCGCGTCCTGCTGAGAGTGCTCTTCGTGCTCGCGCTGCCCGTGCTGCTGGTCGCCGGGTGGTGGGCGGCGTCGGACGGCAGCACGAACGTGTTCTGGCCGCCCCTGCGGACGATCCTGAAGACCTTCCCGGACGTCTGGACGGCCGACCGCCTCAAGGACGACGTCCTGCCCAGCCTGCTGCGCCTGACGGCCGGTTACGCGTGCGCGGCGGTCGTCGGTGTCGCGCTGGGCACGGTCATCGGCTCGTACCGGAAGGTCCGCGCGTTCTGCGAACCGGTCCTGGAGTTCCTGCGGGCGGTACCGCCCCCCGTACTGGTCCCGGTCATCATGCTGTTCGCGGGCATCGGCGACACCATGAAGATCGCCGTGATCGCGAGCGGCTGTGTGTGGCCGGTCCTGCTCAACACGGTGGAGGGCGTGCGTGCGGTGGACCCGGTGATGGCGGAGACGGCTGAGTCGTACGGCATCTCCGGCGTCGCCCGCCTCAAGGACGTGGTGCTGCGCTCGGCGAGCCCGCAGATCTTCGCGGGGCTCAGACAGGCCCTGTCGATCGGCATCATCCTGATGGTCATCAGCGAGATGTTCGCCGCCAGCAACGGCATCGGCTTCACGGTGGTGCAGTTCCAGCGGAGTTTCGCGATCCCCGACATGTGGACCGGCATCCTCGTCCTCGGCCTGCTCGGCTTCGTCCTCTCCGTCGTCTTCCAGGTGGTCGAGCGGCGGATGCTCGGCTGGTACCACGGTCTGCGGGCCTCGGCCCGGCGGTCCCCGTGACCCTCACGAAAGGGCGGTCCATGCACGCACTGGTCGTATCCGGTCTGCAGAAGGTCTACGAGGGGTCGGGGCGCCGGGTGGAGGCGGTCCGCGACCTCACCTTCACCGTCGAGGCGGGCGAACTCGTCTGTCTCGTCGGCCCGTCGGGCTGCGGCAAGACGACCCTGCTGAAGTGCATGGGCGGCCTGCTCGCCCCGACGGCGGGTGAGGTGCGGCTGGCCGGGGAGAAGGTCAGCGGGCCGCCGCCCGGGATGGCGTTCGTCTTCCAGGAGTACGGACGCAGTCTCTTCCCCTGGATGCGGGTCGGCGACAACGTCGAACTCCCGCTGAAGCAGAAGGGCTTGAGCAAGGCACGGCGCCGGGAGCTGGTCGCCGACGCACTGGACTCGGTCGGTCTCGCGGACGCCGCCGGGGCGTACCCCTGGCAGCTCTCGGGCGGCATGCAGCAGCGGGTGGCGATCGCCCGCGCCCTGGCGTACGAGCCCCAAGTGCTTCTCATGGACGAGCCGTTCGCGGCCGTGGACGCCCAGACCCGGGCCGATCTGGAGGATCTCGTACGAGGGCTGTGGCGGGAGCGCGGGATCACGATCCTCTTCGTCACCCATGACATCGACGAGGCCGTGTATCTGGGCCAGCGGGTGATCGTGCTGTCGGCCTCCCCCACCGTGGTGCGGGAGCAGCTGAAGGTCGATCTGCCGGACGAGCGGGACCAGTTGCACACCCGGGTGGCCCCGCGCTTCGCCGAACTGCGCACCCATGTGTACGAACAGATCCAGTCGGCCAAGCGCGGGAGGACCGATGCCCCTCCCCCCGGGAAGTCGCTCACCTGATCCTCAGACCCGGCTCCCGCCCGCCGTGTCCGCCGACAGCCGCTGGGCGACGTAGATCGGGAGCACCGACAGCAGCACCAGCACCGCCGCGACCACGTTGACCACCGGTGCCTGCTGCGGCCGGGTCATGTTGTCGAAGATCCAGATCGGCAGGGTCTCGACGCCCGGTCCCGCGGTGAACGTGGTCACCACGATCTCGTCGAAGGAGAGCGCGAAGGCGAGCAGTCCGCCCGCGAACAGCGCCGAGCGCACCAGCGGGAAGGTGACGTCGGCGAAGGCACGGAAGGTGTTCGCGCCGAGGTCCATCGCCGCTTCCTCGTACGAGCCGGAGGTGCGCCGCAGCCGGGCGACGACGTTGTTGAAGACGACGACGATGCAGAAGGTGGCGTGCCCGACGACCACGGTGAACAGTCCGAGCCCGACCCCCAGCGGCTCAAGTACCGTGCTGAAGGCCGAGTTGAGCGCGATGCCCGTGACGATGCCGGGCAGCGCGATCGGCAGGACGACCACGAAGGAGA
>JABFXD010000580.1 GCA_013361925.1 Streptomyces sp.
ATACCGGGGCCTGGCAAGGCAGTTGATGTCGGTGACATCCGACGACGGATCGGCCCTGGCGAGATGCAGCGACCCGATCAGGGAGGCGGGGGCCGCATTGCTGGCCCGGGCGCAGGAGGCGGGTGCGGTCCGCGAGGACGTGGCGATCACCGACCTACTGCAACTGACGCACGCCATCGCACTGGCAGCGGAGGAGAGCCCGGCAGACCCGGACTTGGCGGACAGATTGCTGATGCTGACGTTGCGTGGATTGGCCTTTTAGGGGCGCGGGGAACTGCGCGAGCAACCCCCACACACCCGCAGCCGCACAACAACCGCAAGCCCTAAGGCGACCGGGCGAACCTAGCGTCGCCGCATATCAGCAACCCGCGCCCGCTGCTGCTCAGCCCCCGGCGCCTCAGACGTCAACGTCCTCAATCCGGCCCCCGGAACTCCCCGCCGAGGCCCCGGCAGGGCAACGTCACGGCGCGCCTGGCGCGGGGGGACGGAATCACCCCCCGAGGCCCCCGAGCCCCCGGAGGCCCCCGAGTTTCCCGACGCCCCCGCGACAGCGATCTGCACACCCTGGTCGGCCAGCGCCTGCAACTCCGTGCCGGCGCGGTCGTCATGAGCCGGCGGCTCATCCGTCACCAGCCGCGTGATCACATCGGTGGGCACGGTCTGGAACATGGTGTCCGTACCGAGCTTGGTGTGATCGGCGAGCACCACGACCTCCGCCGCGGCCTGCACCAACGCCCGGTCGACGGACGCCGACAGCATGTTGGACGTGGACAGCCCGCGCTCGGCGGTGAGACCACTGCCGGACAGGAAGGCCCGCGACACCCGCAGCCCCTGCAGGGACTGCTCCGCGCCGGAACCGACCAGCGCGTAGTTGGAGCCCCGCAGTGTGCCGCCGGTCATCACGACTTCCACCCGGTTGGCATGGGCCAACGCCTGAGCCACCAGCAGGGAGTTGGTGACGACGGTCAGCCCGGGTACGCGAGCGAGCCGGCGGGCCAGCTCCTGTGTCGTCGTACCCGCCCCGACCACGATGGCTTCGCCTTCTTCGACGAAGTTCGCGGCGAGGTCGGCGATGGCCGTCTTCTCGGCGGTCGCGAGATGTGACTTCTGCGGAAAGCCGGACTCCCGCGTGAACCCGCCCGGCAATACCGCACCGCCGTGCCGGCGGTCGAGGAGTCCTTCTGCCTCCAGTGCGCGCACGTCCCGCCGTACGGTCACTTCGGAGGTCTGGACGACGCGGGCGAGCTCACGGAGCGACACGGCCCCGTTCGCTCGCACCATTTCGAGGATCAATTGGCGACGTTCTGCAGCGAACACGAAACTGACAGTAACGCGGACGACCGTCTGCTTTCAGCAGTATGCGCCGAATAAACGAAGTTGTTCGCACGGCAGAGTCGGAAGTGGTATAGGGCCTAATCGCCCCGACTATGCCGCACGAATGGTCGACAACTCCCTGTGACCAGCGGGGAGTCGGTTTCGGCCGTCAGGCGCCGCCGGTTTCCTTCCGGGTGTGGAGCTGACGCGCCACCTCGGCGATCGACCCCGAAAGGGAGGGGTACACGGTGAACGCGTTCGCGATCTGTTCGACGGTCAGGTTGTTGTCGACCGCGATCGAGATCGGATGGATCAGTTCCGAAGCGCGCGGCGCGACGACCACACCGCCGACGACGATGCCCGTGCCGGGGCGGCAGAAGATCTTGACGAAGCCGTCGCGGATGCCCTGCATCTTGGCGCGCGGGTTGCGCAGCAGGGGCAGCTTCACGACCCGCGCGTCGATCTTGCCCGCGTCGACGTCGGCCTGGGTGTAGCCGACGGTCGCGATCTCCGGGTCGGTGAAGACGTTGGAGGAGACGGTCTTGAGGTTCAGCGGGGCCACCGCGTCGCCCAGGAAGTGGTACATGGCGATACGGCCCTGCATGGCGGCGACGGACGCGAGGGCGAAGACGCCGGTCACGTCACCGGCGGCGTACACACCGGGAGCCGTCGTCCTGGAGACCTTGTCGGTCCAGATGTGCCCGGAGTCGCGCAGCCTGACGCCGGCCTCCTCCAGGCCGAGGCCCGCGCTGTTGGGGATGGCGCCGACGGCCATGAGGCAGTGGGTGCCGGAGATGACACGGCCGTCGGAGAGGGTGACCTCGACCCGGTCGCCGACCCGCTTGGCGGCGGCGGCGCGGGAGCGGGCCATGACGTTCATGCCGCGGCGGCGGAAGACGTCCTCCAGGACGGCGGCGGCGTCCGGGTCCTCGCCGGGCAGCACGCGGTCGCGCGAGGAGACGAGCGTGACCTTGGACCCCAGCGCCTGATAGGCGCCGGCGAACTCGGCGCCCGTCACACCGGAACCGACCACGATGAGCTCTTCCGGCAGCTCGGTGAGGTCGTAGACCTGCGTCCAGTTGAAGATGCGCTCGCCGTCGGGCAGGGCGTCGGGCACCTCGCGGGGGTGGCCGCCGGTCGCGATGAGGACGGCGTCGGCGACGAGGGTCTCCTCGGTGCCGTCGGCGGTGCTGACGATCACCTTGCGGGAGCCGTCGAGGCCCTGCATGCCCTCCAGGCGGCCGCGGCCGCGCATGACGCGGGCGCCGGCGCGGGTGACGGAGGCGGTGATGTCGTGGGACTGGGCGAGGGCGAGCCGCTTGACTCGCCGGTTGACCTTCCCCAGGTCCACGCCCACGACCCGGGCGGCCTGCTCCAGGGGCGGGGTGTCGTCGGCCACGATGATGCCGAGCTCTTCGTACGACGAGTCGAAGGTGGTCATCACCTCGGCCGTAGCGATAAGGGTCTTCGACGGCACGCAGTCGGTCAGCACCGACGCTCCGCCCAGACCGTCGCAGTCGACGACGGTCACCTCCGCGCCGAGCTGCGCCGCGACCAGCGCCGCTTCGTATCCGCCGGGTCCGCCACCGATGATCACGATCCGAGTCACGTACTCCATTGTCCCGCACGCTTCAAGGTGCTACTGCCCGGGGGCCCGCCCGAGACGGCACTGTTACGGGAGTGACGCCGGATGCCGCTGCCGTACCCTCTCCTGCATGTCGCTCTACGCCGCCTACGCCGGCAATCTCGACGCCCGGCTGATGACGCGCCGCGCACCGCACTCGCCGCTGCGCGCCACGGGCTGGCTGAACGGCTGGCGGCTCACCTTCGGCGGCGAGCAGATGGGCTGGGAGGGCGCCCTCGCCACCCTCGTCGAGGACCCCCTCTCCCAGGTCTTCGTCGCGCTGTACGACATCGCCCCGCCGGACGAGGACTCCATGGACCGGTGGGAGGGCGTCGGTCTCGGCATCTACCGCCGGATGCGGGTACGGGTGCACACGCTCGACACCGAGGAGTCGGCGTGGGTGTACGTCCTCGACGCCTACGAGGGCGGGCTGCCCTCGGCCCGGTACCTCGGCGAGATCGCGGACGCGGCCGAATCGGCGGGCGCGCCGCACGACTATGTGATGGAACTGCGCAAGCGTCCCTGCTGAAGCGCGCGTCACACCTTTCGTTGGAAACGACAAGACAACGATCGCCATCCCGTTCGCTCTGTCATCTACGCGCGTAGGCCCAGACCAGCTACGCTCATCCGCGTGAACGCATCTCTTCTTCCGGACGACATCCAGGGCGACCCGCACGCCGCCGCCGACGCCGCCGCCGCGCGCCTGCGCGAACTGACCGGCGCCGAGACCCACGACGTCGCCCTCGTGATGGGCTCCGGCTGGGCGCCGGCCGTGGACGCCCTCGGCGCTCCCGACGCCGAGTTCCAGGTCACCGAGCTGCCCGGGTTCCCGCCGCCGGCGGTCGAGGGCCACGGCGGCAAGATCCGCTCGTACCAGATGGGCGAGAAGCGGGCGCTGGTCTTCCTGGGCCGCACGCACTACTACGAGGGCCGCGGCGTGGCGGCGGTCGCGCACGGCGTCCGTACGGCGGTGGCGGCGGGCTGCAAGACGATCGTCCTCACCAACGGCTGCGGCGGTCTGCGCGAGGGCATGCGCCCCGGCCAGCCGGTCCTGATCAGCGACCACATCAACCTCACGGCGACGTCCCCGATCGTCGGCGCGAACTTCGTCGACCTGACGGACCTCTACTCGCCTCGGCTGCGCGCCCTGTGCAAGGAGATCGACCCCACCCTCGAAGAGGGCGTGTACGCCCAGTTCCCCGGCCCGCACTACGAGACCCCGGCCGAGATCCGCATGGCCCGCGTGATCGGCGCGGACCTGGTCGGCATGTCGACGGTGCTGGAGGCGATCGCGGCGCGTGAGGCCGGCGCGGAGGTGCTCGGCATCTCCCTGGTGACGAACCTCGCGGCGGGCATGACGGGCGAGCCGCTGAACCACGAAGAGGTCCTCCAGGCGGGCCGGGATTCGGCAACGCAGATGGGCGCCCTCCTGGCCCAGGTGCTCGGCCGCATCTGACCGCCCCAGGGGGCTCCGCCCCCTGGACCTCCGGCCTATGCCCGCCCACCACCCGTCTCGGTCGGCTGAGAGGTGAACCTCCAACCTCTCGGGCCACCCGAGCCGAGGCGCCCACCTCTCCCGACCGAGACGGGTGGGTGTGGTGGGCAATCGGGGGTCTGGGGGCGGAGCCCCCAGCAACCGCAACCCCCACGCACGGACAGACGAGAGGCTGACCCAAGGTGCAACACGACGTCATCACCCAGGCCAGGACATGGCTCGCCGAGGACCCCGACTCCGAGACCCGTGACGAACTCGGCAAGCTCATCGAGGCCGGGGACGTCACCGAGCTCACCGCCCGCTTCAGCGGCACCCTCCAGTTCGGCACCGCGGGCCTCAGAGGCGAACTCGGCGCCGGCCCCATGCGCATGAACCGCACCGTGGTCATCCGTGCCGCGGCCGGCCTCGCGGCGTACCTGAAGAAGCAGGGAAAGACCGGCGGCCTCGTCGTCATCGGCTACGACGCCCGCCACAAGTCCGCGGACTTCGCCCGCGACACCGCCGCGGTGATGACGGGCGCCGGACTCCGCGCCGCCGTCCTCCCCCGCCCCCTGCCCACCCCCGTCCTGGCGTACGCCATAAGGCACCTCGGCGCGGTCGCCGGTGTGGAGGTCACCGCCAGCCACAACCCGCCCCGCGACAACGGCTACAAGGTCTATCTCGGCGACGGCTCCCAGATCGTCCCGCCCGCCGACGCGGAGATCGCGGCGGAGATCGACGCGATCGCGAGCCTCAACGACGTCCCTCGCCCGGACGCCGGCTGGGAGACCCTCGACGACGCCGTCCTCGACGCCTACCTGGCCCGCACGGACGCCGTACTCGCGCAGGACTCCCCCCGCACCGCCCGCACCGTCTACACGGCGATGCACGGCGTCGGCAAGGACGTCCTGCTGGCCGCCTTCGCCCGGGCGGGCTTCCCCGCCCCGGAACTCGTCGCCGAACAGGCCGAACCCGACCCGGACTTCCCGACCGTCGCCTTCCCCAACCCGGAGGAGCCCGGCGCGATGGACCTCGCCTTCGCGAAGGCCCGCGCCACGGACCCGGACCTGGTCATCGCCAACGACCCGGACGCCGACCGCTGTGCCGTCGCCGTCAAGGCGGACGGCGACTGGCGGATGCTGCGCGGCGACGAGGTCGGCGCGCTGCTCGCCGCGCACCTGGTCAACCGCGGGGCGCGGGGGACGTTCGCCGAGTCGATCGTCTCCTCCTCCCTGCTCGGCCGGATCGCCGAGAAGGCGGGTCTGCCCTACGAGGAGACCCTGACCGGCTTCAAGTGGATCGCCCGCGTCGACGGTCTGCGGTACGGCTACGAGGAGGCCCTCGGCTACTGCGTGGACCCGGAGGGCGTGCGGGACAAGGACGGCATCACGGCCGCCCTGCTCATCACCGAACTGGCCTCCGAGCTCAAGGAGGAGGGGCGCACGCTCCTCGACCTCCTCGACGACCTCGCCGTACAGCACGGCCTGCACGCCACCGACCAGCTCTCGGTGCGCGTCGAGGACCTGTCGGTCATCGCCGACGCCATGCGCCGCCTGCGTGAGCAGCCGCCCACCGAGCTGGCCGGGCTCGCGATCACCAGGGCCGAGGACCTCACCCAGGGCACGGACCGGCTCCCGCCCACCGACGGTCTGCGGTACACCCTCGACGGCGCCCGGGTCATCGTCCGTCCCAGCGGCACCGAGCCGAAGCTGAAGTGCTACCTGGAGGTCGTCGTCCCCGTCGCGACGCACGCCGACCTCCCGGCGGCCCACGCCAGGGCGACGGACGTACTGGAGACGATCAAGCGGGACCTGTCGGCGGCGGCCGGCATCTGACCCACGCCCTGTTGGGGTGTTCCGACCCGTCCCGACCCGTCGGGGCACCCCAACGGGTGATTTCACGTCCCCTCCCCCCTACGCTCCACCCCCTGACCGGCTCCCCGGGAAACGGTGAGCGGACAACCCGTCCGCCGCACGCCCCGGAGCCGCCCCGTGTCCTCGACCGCCCCCAGCATCCCGGGCAGCCGGCGACCCGACACCGCGCCCACGGCCCGCCCCGCCGCGCCCGTCCTGCGCCGGGCCGCCCCCGCCCTCCTCGCCTACGTCGCCGTACGCGTCCTGGGCCTGCTGTTCCTGTCCTTCTGGGCGCACCACCAGGGCCACGGCGTCTGGCCGATCCTGGCGACGCAGTGGGACGCGGACTGGTATCTGGGCATCGCCGACCACGGCTACGCGCACGAGCTGGGCACCGCGTACGACGCGAACAACCTGGCGTTCTTCCCGCTCTACCCGGTGCTGGTGAAGGCGGTCGCGGCCGTCACCCCCGGCACCCGGGCCACCACGGGCCTGCTGATCGCCGTCCTCGCCTCGCTCGGCGCGGCCTGGGGCGTGTTCGCGGTGGGCGACCGTCTGCACGGCCGTCGCGCCGGCATCCTCCTGACGACCCTCTGGGCCGCGTTCCCGGTGGGCCTGGTGCAGTGGATGGGCTACACGGAGTCCCTGTTCACGGCGTTCGCCGCCTGGGCCCTGTACGCCCTGCTCGCCGACCGTCCGCTCACCGCGGCCTGG
>JABFXD010001009.1 GCA_013361925.1 Streptomyces sp.
GACGCAGCCGGTCTGCGGGAAGTCCTTCCGCAGCTCCTCGTGGATGGCGAACATCGAGTCGAGGGTGGTGTGGTCCTCGGCGTCGAGGGTCACGGTCGTCCCGATGGCGGCGGCGGCCTCGACGACGGGGCGGACGTTGGCGAGGGCCAGCTCGTGACCGCCTTCCAGCGCCTGCCCGAACATCGACAGCTTGACGGACATCTCGACGCGCTCGCCGAGGCCGAGGTCGCGCAGCCGGTCGATCAGCGCGAGGTAGGCGTCACGGGCGGCAAAGGCCTGCTCGGGGGTGGTGATGTCCTCGCCGACGACGTCCATCGTCAGCTCCAGGCCCCGGTCGGTGAGGCTCTCGATGATCGGTACGACGTCGTCGACGGTCTCACCCGGGATGAAGCGGTCGACGACCTGCTTGGTCACCGGGGCCGCCGAGATCAGGCGTCGCATCCGGTCGCTTCGCGACGCGGCAAGAATCACGGGACCCAGCACGGGGCACCTCCACAAACCAGCAGATAGAACCACCGTGAAACCTAAGGATCCCTCCGATCGTCGGCCATCGACAGCTGTCACGCATCCGTGCCGCGGATCTCAGACAGATGTATGAAGGGGCTGTACCGGTGCGGGAGAATGCAGGGGTGACCGCGGATGCTGCCTCTTCGAAACGCGCAGGCGACTACCAGGAGCTGGTCGACGAGATCTCCGAGCTCCTCGGCGTCCCGGCGACCCTGGAGAACCGCGACTTCGAGCTGATCGCCTTCGGGGCGTACGACAGCGAGGGCGACCTCGATCCGTCGGCACTGGACCCCGTCCGCACCCGCTCGATCCTGACCCGCCGCTCGACGACGGCGGTGCGCACCTGGTTCGAGGGCTTCGGCATCACCCGCGCGACCGGCCCGGTCCGCATCCCGCCGACCCCGGAGGCGGGCGTGTACCGCGGGCGGATCTGTCTCCCCGTACGCCACCGGGGTGTCGTCCTCGGCTATGTGTGGCTGCTGGAGTCCGACCCCGGCCCCACCGAAGGCCAGTTGGCCGCCGCCATGGACGTGACCGTCCGGATCGGGGCGCTGCTCGCGGACGAGGCGCAGCATGGGGCGGATCTCAGCCGGGAGCTGCGGGCGGTGTTGACCGCCGAGCGGGGCTGGCAGGGGGACATGGCGGTGGCGGCGCTGCGTACGGCCCTCGGCCCGCGCGGCGACGGCCCGCACGCGGTGGTGTGCGTCGCCCCGTGGCCGTCCGCCGACCCGGACGACGCCCCCTCGGCCCGTACGGTCCCGCACGCGACGGCGCTGTGCACCATCCCGTGGGGCACGGCCGCCCAGAGTCTCGCGATCCTGGTCAGACTGCGGTCGCCGGAGGTGGCGACACCCGCGCTGACGGCGGCACAGCGCCTGCTCGGCGACACCGGCGCCCCGCGGGCCGCCGGCATCGGCGCGCCCCGCACCAGTCTGACCGATCTGCCGACGGCCTGGCACGAGGCCTCGGCCGCGGCCCGCGCGGCTTTGGCGGAACCGGCGCTGGGCCCGGTCGCGCACTGGTCCGGCATCGGCCCGTACCGGCTGCTGACATCCCTCCCGCCGGACTCGGCCCACGACCCCGCCGTACGGCCCCTGCTCTCCCCCGCCCATAGCGACCTGGCCCGCACCGCCGAGACCTACCTCGACTGCGCGGGCCAGGCCGGCCGCACGGCGGCGGCCCTCGGCATCCACCGGCAGACCCTCTACTACCGCCTCTCCCGGGTCGAGCAGCTGACCGGCCTCGACCTGGACGACGGGGAGGACCGGCTGCTGCTGCACATGGCGTTGAAGGGGACGCGGCTGTAGGCGGCGACCAGCGGCGCGCCCGCTACGACGGCTCGGGCTCCAGGCGGACGCAGCAGTGCCCGGGCGTGGGTGCCAAAGACGCCTCGAAGCCGCCTTCGCCGAGGCCTTGCAGCACCCCTTGCAGGAGATGCAGGTTCATCCCGCACACCGTCTGCGTGTGCTCGCGTGCCAGGGCGTGGAAGGGGCAGTTGCCGAGCACGACGGCCGCTCCGTCACCGCGGGGTTCGAAGCCGTACCGCTCCAGCAGGCCGAGCACTCCGTCGTCGGCGCCCTCTTCGGCCAGCCAGGTGCCCAGCTCGTGGGCCTTGCGGTGCAGGACGGTCCGGGTCGGCTCGCCGGTGGCCTCGGACTCCTCCAGGGCCTGGGCGAGAAGCCGGCCGGCGAGTTCGTAGTGCCGTTCGGGCAGGTTGACGGTGATCTGCCGGGCGGAGCGCTTGTAGAGCTTGGCGGGGCGGCCCGCGCCGGGGCCGGAGCGTCCGGTGCGTCGCTCGTAGACGACGTCGAGCAGTGACTCCTCGGCCAGCCGGTCCAGATGGAAGGCCGCGGTCTGCCGGGCGAGCCCCAGGGCGGCGGCGGCCTCGTCGCGGCCGACCGGTCCGGGGGCGCGCGCCACATGTTCGTACAGCCTCCGGCGGGTCGGCTCGTCCAGCGCGGCGACGGCGGAGACGTCGGGATCGGGGGCTGCTGCGGGGCCTGCTGCCTGGGGGGCGTTCACGAACACCAGTGTAAAACCCGCGACGGTTGACTAAAGAAAGCCGGGGCGCTTCTATAACTAATGAGAGTTGTTGATAGAAGCGCCGAGAGAAGGAGGCCGCCATGACCGCGGCACCCACAGCACCCACCACCACCCCACGGGAGTCGCTCACCGACCCCGGCTACCAGGCGTTCGCCATCCTGCGCCTCGGATTCACGGTGGCGCCGATCCTGTTCGGCCTGGACAAGTTCGCCAACCTGCTCACCGACTGGCCCGGTTACCTCGCGCCGTGGATCGACGACATCGTTCCGGGCAGCGCCCAGCAGGCCATGTACGCGGTGGGCGTCATCGAGATCGTCGCGGGCCTCGTCGTCGCCGTCGCGCCCCGCTTCGGCGGCTGGCTGGTGGCCGGCTGGCTCGCCGGGATCATCGTCAACCTGCTGACCATCCCCGACTACTACGACATCGCCCTGCGCGACTTCGGCCTGCTGCTCGCCGCGGTCGCCCTGGCCCGGCTGGCGCAGCGCTACCACCGCGTCCCCGCGGAAGGTGACCGCTGACAGCGATCCCCGTCAGGCCGCGACCGGCACCGGCGGCCGGTCTCACGTCCCGGTGGCGGCCTCGATCAGCTGACGCAGCCCCGCCGTGAGCTGCTCCGCCTCCGGGGCGCTCTTGGGATCGAAGGTCCACTGCGCCATGAGGCCCATCATCAACGTGGTGTAGAAGGCGCCGAGGGTGTCGACGGTCGCCTCCTCGACATCCTCCTCGCGCCCGCCCATGAAGAGCGGCACGATACCGCGCGCCCCCTCCCGCTGCGCCTTCGCCAAGTGCTCGGCCAGTTCGGGCAGTTGATCCCGCATCGCCACGATCTCCACGCTGAGCCGCCAGAGCGAACCGGGCCCGCGCATCGTCTCGATGATGTTGGACCACACCTCCTGGAAACGCTCCAGCGAACCGGGCTCCGCGCCGATCCCGGCGACCCCGTCGAAGGCCTCGGCCATCCCCTCGACCAACGCCACATACGCCTGCGCGAGCAGCGCGTCCTTCGAGCCGTAGTGATAGCCGATCGAGGCGAGGTTGGTCCCCGACTCCTTGACGATGTCACGCGCCGTCGTGCGCGCGAAGCCCTTGGCCAGCAGGCAGCGCTTGGCGCCTTCGAGCAGATCCTCACGGTGTCCCATGCCGCCCACCCTACCCCGGGTCCATACAAGCGTCCTAGACCAACGTCTTATACATACGTTCTAGACAAGCGTTTAAGACGCGCGTACATTCCTCGGCATGACAACGAACCCGACCCGTGCCGGGCGCCGTGAATGGACCGCCCTCGGCGTGCTGATGCTTCCGCTGCTGCTGGTCTCGATGGACGTCTCCGTCCTCTACTTCGCGATTCCCTCGATCAGCGCGGACCTGGAGCCGTCCGGCACCCAGCAGCTGTGGATCTTCGACATCTACGCCTTCGTGCTCGCCGGCCTGCTGATGACCATGGGCGCGCTGGGCGACCGCATCGGCCACCGCCGCCTCCTGCTGATCGGCGCCACCGCCTTCGGCGCCGCCTCCCTGCTCGCGGCGTACGCCGACAGCGCCGAGACCCTGATCGCGGCCCGCGCGGTCCTCGGCATCGGCGGCGCGACCCTGATGCCGTCGACGATGGCCCTGCTGCGCACGATGTTCACCGACCCCGGCCAGCGCGCGAAGGCGATCGGACTGTGGTCCGGCGTGATGACGGCCGGGATCGCGCTCGGCTCGGTGATGAGCGGGGTGCTGGTCGAGTACTTCTGGTGGGGCTCGGTCTTCCTGGTCAACCTGCCCGCGATGGCGCTGCTGCTGGTCCTCGGCCCGGTGCTGCTGCCGGAGTCCCGCAATCCGGCTTCCGGCCGCTTCGACTGGCTGAGCGTGCCCCTGTCCATGGCGGCCGTGCTCCCCGTCATCTACGGCCTGAAGGAGATCCCCTCCGAGGGCTGGAACGTCCGCTACGTCGTCTCGATCACCGTCGGCCTGCTCTTCGCGGCCCTGTTCGTCCACCGCCAGCGCACCGCGGCCTCACCGATGATCGACCCGGCGCTGTTCCGCGGCCGCGGCTTCGCCCCCGCTGTCGGCCTGAACCTCGTCTCGGCGTTCGGGATCATGGGGTCGGCGTACTTCACCACGCAGTACCTTCAGTCGGTGCTCGACAAGAGCGCGCTGGAGGCGGCCCTGTGGGCGCTGCTGCCGTCGGTGCCGATCGGGGCGGCCGCGCCGGTCGCGACGAGCCTCGTGCAGAAGGGCGTCGACCGCTCCCGGGTCGTCACCGCGGGCTTCGTGATCGCCGCGGCCGGGTTCGTCGTCCTGGCCTTCGCCGGCACGGACTCGCTGTGGGTGGTGCTGACCGCGTGCGCGGTCCTCGCCGTCGGCGGTGTCGTCGTGATGTCCCAGATCATGGACCTGGCGATGGGCGCCGCCCCGGCCGAGCGGGCGGGCACCGCGTCCTCGCTGATGGAGACCGGCTCGGAGTTCGGCGGCGCGCTGGGCATGGCGCTGCTCGGCTCCATCGGTACGGCGGTCTACCGCCACGAGATGCCGGCTTCGGCCCCGGACGCGGCCCGCGAGACGCTGGGCGGAGCGCTGGCCGTGGCCGACCGGGTGCCCGGTCTCGCGACGGTGGCCCGGGAGGCGTTCACCAGCGGGATGCAGGGTGCGGCGATCGGCGGGGCCGTGTTCCTGGCGGGGGCCGCGGTGCTGGCGGCGGTGACGCTGCGGGGCGTGGAGGTGCGGGAGCCGGTGAAGGAACCGGAGCCGGAGACGACGTCCGTCTGACGGCGAAAAGGCGGGGCGCGCCGAGGATCGACCTCGGCGCGCCCCGCCTTTTCGTGTGGTACGTCAGACCAGGTTCACGGCACGCGCCGACGTCGCGCCGATCTCCGCCTCGACCTCGGCCAGCACCCCGGCGGGCACCGTGTCGTCGACGGTCAGGACGGCCAGCGCCTCGCCGCCGACCGCCGCGCGGGCGACCTGCATGCCGGCGATGTTGATGCCCGCCTCGCCGAAGATCCGGCCCACGGTGCCGACGACACCGGGACGGTCCTCGTAGCGCAGGACGACCATGTGGTCGGCGAGGGCCAGGTCCACGTCGTACTCACCCACGGCCACGATCTTCTGGAGGTGCTTCGGACCGGCCAGCGTGCCGGAGACCGACACCTCCTCGCCGCTGCCGAGCGTGCCGCGCACGGTGACCACGTTGCGGTGGTCCGACGACTCCGAGCTGGTCGTCAGCCGCACCTCGACGCCGCGCTCCTGCGCGAACAGCGGGGCGTTGACGTAGGAGACCGTCTCGTCGACGACGTCCTCGAAGACACCCTTGAGGGCGGACAGCTCCAGCACCTTCACGTCGTGCTGGGTGATCTCGCCGTAGACCTCGACGTCGAGGCGGACCGCGACCTCACCGGCGAGCGCGGTGAAGATGCGGCCGAGGCGCTCGGCGAGCGGCAGACCCGGCTTGACGTCCTCGGCGATGACACCGCCCTGGACGTTGACCGCGTCGGGCACCAGCTCACCGGCGAGCGCGAGCCGCACCGAACGGGCGACCGCGATACCGGCCTTCTCCTGGGCCTCGTCGGTGGAGGCGCCGAGGTGCGGGGTGCAGACGACCTGGTCGAGCTCGAAGAGCGGGGAGTCCGTGCAGGGCTCCTTCGCGTACACGTCGAGACCGGCGCCGGCGACCCGGCCCTCCTTGAGGGCGGAGAACAGCGCGGTCTCGTCGACGATGCCACCGCGCGCGGCGTTGACGATCCGCACGCTCGGCTTGACCTTGTGCAGGGCCTCGTCGCCGATCAGACCGACCGTCTCGGGGGTCTTGGGCAGGTGGACGGTGATGAAGTCGGAGACCTCGAGGAGCTCGTCCAGGGACAGCACCTTGACGCCCATCTGCGCGGCGCGCGCGGGCTGGATGTAGGGGTCGTAGGCGACGACCTTCATCCCGAAGGCGGACATGCGCTGCGCGACGAGCGCGCCGATGCGCCCGAGGCCCACGACACCGAGGGTCTTCTCGGCGAGCTCGACGCCCGTGTACTTGCTGCGCTTCCACTCGCCGTTCTTCAGCGCCGAGTTGGCCTGCGGGATGTGCCGCGCGGTGGCCAGGAGCAGGCCACAGGCCAGCTCGGCGGCGGTCACGATGTTGGAGGTCGGGGCGTTGACGACCATCACGCCGGCCTTGGTGGCGGCGGAGACGTCCACGTTGTCCAGGCCGACGCCGGCTCGTGCGACGACCTTCAGCTTGTTCGCGGCGGCGATCGCCTCGGCGTCCACCTTGGTGGCGGAGCGGATCAGGATCGCGTCGACGTCGGCGATGGCGGGCAGCAGCTCGGCGCGGTCCGCGCCGTTGCACTGCCGGATCTCGAAGTCGGGGCCAAGCGCGTCGACGGTCGCGGGCGACAGCTCTTCAGCGATGAGTACGACAGGTTTCGAGCTCACGTGAGTCCTCACAAGTCCAATGC
>JABFXD010000829.1 GCA_013361925.1 Streptomyces sp.
GGGGTTGCTCGGGTGCGGGCGGTGGAGGGGATGCGGGGTCGGCGGCCGGGGCCGTAGGGCCTGCGTGCTGGGTCGGCTCGTCGTTGCCGGACCGCGGCTGCCCGCTCCCGCCGCTCTCGTCCACGGTGTCCCCTCGTTCGAAGCGTCTTCCGCGCCTGCCGGCGGAAGGGTCTCGTGGTCGATGGTATGCGGCGGTCGTGGCGCGTTCCGCCCCGGCACCCCCTGTGTTTCCGCGGCTGTCGTGCGCGGGCGCGGCCGCGAGTGGGTCACTGTCAGTGGTGGGCCGTATGGTCTGTGGTCATGGAGACGAGCACCGAGGGCGCGGCCGAGGCCGCCGGCGGCGGGGTCGCGGATGTGGCCCCGCCGGTCGTGGGCGAGCAGGCGGCGACGGCACAGGACGTGACGGTCACGGCCGAGGCGCGGGTCGCCATAGCGCCCGCGTCGTTGTCGCCGTCGCGTGCGAGCGACTTCATGCAGTGCCCGTTGCTGTACCGGTTCCGGGTGATCGACCGGCTGCCGGAGAAGCCGAGTGAGGCGGCGACGCGGGGCACCTTGGTGCACGCGGTGCTCGAGCGGCTGTTCGACGCCCCGGCGGGCGAGCGGACGCCGCCGCGGGCGAAGTCGCTCATCCCCGGTCAGTGGGACCGGTTGCGGGAGTCGAGGCCCGAGGTCGTGGAGCTGTTCGCCGACGATCCGGAGGGTGAGCGGCTGGCGCGGTGGCTCGGGGAGGCCGAGCAGCTGGTGGAGCGGTGGTTCAGTCTCGAGGATCCGACGCGGCTGGAGCCGGCCGAGCGGGAGTTGTTCGTCGAGGCCGAGCTGGATTCCGGGCTGAAGCTGCGCGGGATCATCGACCGGGTGGACGTGGCGCCGACGGGGGATGTGCGCATCGTCGACTACAAGACGGGCAAGGCGCCGCGGCCGGAGTACGCCGAGGGCGCGCTGTTCCAGATGAAGTTCTACGCGCTGGTGGTGTGGCGGCTGAAGCAGGTCGTGCCGCGGCGGCTGCAGCTGGTGTATCTCGGCAGCGGTGACGTCCTGACGTACGACCCGGTTCTGGCCGATCTGGAGCGGGTGGAGCGCAAGCTGCTGGCGCTGTGGGAGGCGATCCGGCTGGCGACGGAGACGGGCGAGTGGCGGCCGAGGCCGACGAAGCTGTGCGGCTGGTGCGATCACCAGGCTCACTGCCCGGAGTTCGGTGGCACTCCCCCGCCGTATCCGCTGCCGGTGAGGGCGGCCGAGTCCGGCCAGGCGTAGCAGGGCAGAATGGGGCCGGGCTAGCGAAGGAGTGTCACGTGGCCATCCGCGTCCTACTGGTCGACGACCAGCCGCTGCTGCGTACCGGCTTCCGGATGATCCTGGAAGCGGAGCAGGACATCGCTGTCGTCGGGGAGGCCGGGGACGGTCTCCAGGCGCTCGACCAGGTGCGGGCGTTGCAGCCCGACGTGGTGCTGATGGACATCCGCATGCCGCGGATGGACGGCGTCGAGGCGACACGGCAGATCACCGGTCCGGGGCGGGACGGCCCGGCGAAGGTACTGGTGCTGACGACGTTCGATCTCGACGAGTATGTGGTGGAGGCGTTGCGGGCGGGGGCCAGCGGCTTCCTGCTCAAGGACGCCCCGGCCAATGAGCTGGTGCAGGCGATCCGGGTGGTGGCCGCGGGTGAGGCGATGCTCGCGCCGAGCATCACGCGCCGGCTGCTCGACAAGTACGCCACGCATCTGCCGTCGGGTGACGAGCCGGTCCCCGACACGCTGCACACGCTCACGGACCGTGAGGTCGAGGTGCTGAAGCTGGTGGCGCGCGGGCTGTCGAACGCGGAGATCGCCGCCGATCTGTTCGTCAGCGAGACCACCGTGAAGACGCATGTGGGCCATGTGCTGACGAAGCTGGGGCTGCGGGACCGCGTGCAGGCGGCGGTGTACGCGTACGAGAGCGGGTTGGTGCGCCCCGGCGCGCAGTAGCGGGGCCGTGGATACGACGGCGAAGGGCGCCCTCTCCGAGGAGGGGGCGCCCTTTGTGTTGCCGTACCGGGGTCGTACCCGGGTCGTGCCGGGTCAGCCCTTGCTGATCTCCCAGAAGCGGAAGACGGTCGAGGCGTCGAGGCAGTACTCCAGGCCGTAGACGTTGTCGCGGACGACGGCGTACTGCTTGGCCTGCCACAGGGGCAGGACGGGGAGTTCGGCGGCGACGGTGTCCTGGAGGCGGGCGTAGTCGTCGTCGGTGGCGGAGCGGTCGCTCTGGGCGGCGGTGCGCGGGATGAGCGTGTCGGTGATCATGCTGTTGGTGTAGTTGTTGCTCAGCACGTTGCCCTTGCCGAAGAAGGGGGCGGTGAAGTTGTCGGCGTCCGGGTAGTCGGGGACCCAGCCCTTCACGTAGACGCCGTACTTGCCCTTGGCTATGTCCTTCTCGTACTGGTCGTAGGCGACGGACTCGACGTCGGCGTCGAACAGGCCGCTCTTGTTGAGCTGTTCGGCGATCGCCTTGAGTTCCTGGTCGGTGGAGGGGCCGTAGCGGGTCGGGGTGGACCAGAGGGTGAGCTTGACCTTGCCGGTGATGCCTTCGGCGTCGAGGGCGGCGGCGGCCTTGGCCTTGGAGGGGCGGGCGCCGTAGGTGTCGAAGAAGGCCGTGTTGTGGCCCGCGATACCGGCCGGGATGATCGAGTACAGCGAGGTGGCGGTGCCCTGGTAGACCTGGGCCATCAGGGCGTCGCGGTCGAGCAGGTAGGCGATGGCCTTGCGGACGCCGAGCTTGCCGGTGACCGGGTCGTCCATGTTGAAGACGAGGTGCTGGACCTCGGCGCTGGTGCCGTCGACGACCTCGACCTCGGCGTCGGTTCCGGCGTTCTCGATGTCGGAGATGTCGCTCGCGGTGAGGCCTCGGTAGGCGATGTCGATCTTGTCGTCGGTGAGGGCCTGCTTCAGCTCGTCCTGGTCGCCGTGGAAGAACTTGAGGGTGACGCCGGAGTTCTTGACGTCGGCGTTGCCCTCGTAGTTCTCGTTGACGGAGAAGACGGCCTCGCTGTCGCCGAAGGAGTCCAGCTTGTAGGGGCCGGAGCCGACGGCCTCGCCGTCCTCGCGCAGCTTGCCGGCGTCGTACTGCCGGTGGTCGACGATGGAGCCGGCACCGGAGGCGATCTTGCTCGGGAAGGTGGCGTCGGGGGTGTTCAGCCGGAAGACGACCGTGTTCTCGTCCGGCGTCTCGACCTTGTCGAGCATGGGGAACATGATCGCGGGGCCGGCGTCGTCGTTGATCTTCAGCATGCGGTCGAAGGAGAACTTGACGTCCTCCGAGGTGAGCGAGTCACCGTTGCTGAACTTCAGGCCGTCCTTCAGCTTGCACTTGTAGACCTTGGTGCGGGTGTCGCTGAACGCGCAGCTCTCGGCGAGTTCGGGTACCGGCTCGGTGCCGCCGTTGGGGAAGCTCAGCAGCGACTGGAAGACGTTGTTGAACAGCAGCCATGAGCCGGGGTCGTAGCCGGACGCCGGGTCGGTGGCCAGGACGTCGTCGGACATCCCCATGACGACGGCGGAGCCGCCGCTTCCGGATGCCCCGTTCTCCGTGCCGCATCCGGTCAACAGGCCGGAGGCCAGCCCCGCCATGATCGGCAGGACTGGCCACTGGTTGCGCATGTTCACGTACGAGTGCCTTGTCGTCGGTGGTCGAATCCCGGGCCGGCCGTCCCGGGCCCCGGGCAGGGGACGGATCAGCCGCTCACGCCACGGCCGAGCTCCCACAGCTGAAGGGTGGAGGAGGAGTTGAGGGCGTACGCGGTGCCGGTGATGTCGTCGCGGGCGGCGACGTACTGCTTGCCCTGCCACAGCGGGAGCACCGGGACGTCGTCGGCGACGATGTCCTGGATGTCGGTGAGGCTGGTGGAGGCGGACAGCCGGTCGGCCTGGCGGCGGGACTCCGGGATCAGGGTGTTGCGGATCTCGCTGTTGGCGTAGGGCGAGCCGAGGAAGTTGCCCTTGTCGAGGAACGGCGCGAGGTAGTTGTCGGCGTCGGGGAAGTCAGGGAACCAGCCCATGCCGTAGACGTCGTACGCGCCCTTCTGCTCGGCGGGGCGGAAGGTCTTCCAGGCTTCGCCCTTGATGCTGACGTCGAACAGGCCGCTGGCGTTGAGCTGCTTCTGGAGCTGCTCGAACTCCAGCTTGGTGGCCGAGCCGTAGTGGTCGGTCGTGTAGTGCAGGGTCAGCTTGACCGGGGTGGTGATGTTCGCCTTGGTCAGCAGGGCGGCGGCCTTGGTCTTGCTGGGGTCGCCGTACTTGTTGAAGAACGAGTTGGAGTGGCCGACGATGCTCGCCGGGACCAGCGAGAACAGCGGCTCGGCCTCGGAGCCGTAGACCTTGGCGACGAGTTCGCTGCGGTTGACGATCTGGGCCATCGCCTGGCGCACGGCCTTGGTCTTGACCGTGGCGGCGTCGGTGTTGAAGGCGAGGTAGCGGATCTCCAGGCCGGGCATCTCGACCAGGTCGACATCGCTGTCGGAGGACGCGGAGAGCTTCTCGATCTGCTCCGGCGACATGGTGCGGCCCATGACGTCGATGTCACCGTCCTCAAGGGCGGTGCCCATGGCGTCGGCGTCCGCGTAGGTGCGCAGCTCGACCTTGTCGTTGTTCACCTTCAGCGTCCCCTTGTAGTTGGGGTTCTTGGTGAACACGGCGCTGACCAGTTCATCGTTCTTGACCTCGGCCGACATGGTGTACGGGCCGGAGCCGTCGAGGTCGAAGCCGTCGCGCAGCTTCTTGGGCTCGTAGTCGTCGGGGCTGACGATGCCGGCGACGGGGGTCGAGAGCTTGTACGGGAAGGTGGCGTCGGCCGTCTTGAGGTGGAAGATCACCTCGCGGTCGCCCTTGGTCTCGACGGTGTCGATGGTGGACAGCAGTCCGACCGGGCCGCCCTCGGCGTTGATGTCCCGCGCGCGGTCGATGGAGTACTTGACGTCCTTGGCGGTGACGGCGTCGCCGTTCGCGAACTTGAGGCCCTCGCGCAGCTTGCAGGCGTAGCGCTCGTTGCCGGTGTCGGTGAAGCCGCAACTCTCTGCGGCCTCGGGCACGGGCTCGCCCTCGCCGCGCGGCTGGATCATCAGGGTCTGCACGGTCTGGCGCAGGATGTTCCAGATGCCGGCGTCGTAGGCGTAGGCGGGGTCGAGCGGGGCGGGGGCGTCCTTCGAGGCAGTGACCGCGTCCGTGGTGCCGACGACTATCGCGTCTCCGCCGCCACTGCCGCCGTCAGATCCGCCGCACGCGGCGAGAACCGGGGCGAGCAGACCGATCACGGCCGGCAGCACCAAAGTCTTGCGGTTCATGCTCGAGTTTCTCCAGAGCTGTCGAGTCCGTGTATCCGGCATGCATGGGTGGTGCGGCGGATCCACGGGGGGTGCGGTGATGTTCTCGCGACGAGATTAGTCCGCGCCCGAAGGGCGGTTCGCAGGCACCGGAGTTGAGGTGCCATCACGGAGCGAAACCGGGTGCGGACACACCGAAAACCCGACAGGGGAAGGATTAGTGCAGGTTTCCATCAATCGGGACACAAGGGCACGGCGCAATCCCCTCATTGCGGGCCGCAAGCACAGGCCCCGCTACCTGTCGACCTCCTGTGAAGTGGGGAACGTCACATGCTCAACAAGGTGTAGCCGTACCGGAATTCGGCCACTGGTCAAGATCTCTGCCTGGATTCGAATTCCTTTGCGCGCGGGCCCGGGAATTTCCTCGTTATCGACACTGCACGCTGGGTGAACGCTCAGCGCATTTCCGTCATCAGACCGCGCAGAAATGCCAGGTCCACCTCTTCGAGCGAGCTGACGACGGTGCGGCGGGCGGCGGGGGCGATGGGGGCGACGGACGGCACCACCACGACCTGGCAGCCCGCGGCCTCGGCGGCGGCCACGCCGGTGGCGGTGTCCTCGACGACGGCGCATCTGGCCGGATCCACGCCGAGCCCGGCGGCGGCGAAGAGATAGGGGTCGGGGTGCGGCTTGGTGCGGGCCACCTCGTCACCGGCGACGGTGAGGCTGAAGTGCTGGGGGCCCAGAGAGGTCAGGACCCGGTCGATGATGCGCCGGTGGGAGGCGGAGACCAGGGCGGTGGGGATCTCGTACTCGGCGAGTTCGGCCAGCAGCCGCAGGGCGCCCGGCATCAGCGGCAGGGTGCGGCCGATGCGGTCCTCGAAGCCGTCGTTGAGCAGCACCGTGAGCTCGGGGAGGGTGATGTCGGCGCCGGTGGCCTCGATGAGGAACCCCGCGCTGCGGGTCATGGGACCGCCGACCACGACATGGCGCCAGGAGTCGTCGAGGGTGTGGCCGAGACCGGCGAAGATCTCGACCTCGACGTCCCACCAGAAGCCCTCGGTGTCCACCAGGGTGCCGTCCATGTCGAGGAGCACGGCCTGCAGGGCCGACCCTTCGGCCGTACGGGTTCCGAGCGCGGGGACCGTACTGGTCATGTAGGCGCACCTCCTTGAGGGACGATCAGGCCGGTTCCCATGGAGGGAACCGGCCTGCGATGGACCGTCCAGTGTACGACTGTCCCGGAGGATGCGCCTCGTTTAATCGAGGTGCTCCGGGGCACATCTCAAGTACCACGGAGGGCGGTCTTGAGCTGCGCTTATGCCGGTTTCGAGGACCCCGCTAGCGGGCGTTGAAGTACTTCGCCTCCGGGTGGTGGATCACGATGGCGTCCGTGGACTGCTCGGGGTGCAGCTGGAACTCCTCGGACAGGTGGACGCCGATGCGCTCGGGCTGGAGCAGGTCGGCGATCTTGGCGCGGTCCTCCAGGTTGGGGCAGGCGCCGTAGCCGAGCGAGAAGCGGGCGCCCCGGTACTTCAGGGCGAACATGTCCTCGATGTCGCTGGGGTCCTCACCGGCGAAGCCCAGCTCCGAACGCACGCGTGCGTGCCAGTACTCGGCGAGGGCCTCGGCCAACTGGACGGACAGGCCGTGCAGTTCGAGGTAGTCGCGGTAGGCGTTC
>JABFXD010000984.1 GCA_013361925.1 Streptomyces sp.
GCAGACCACTGCTCCCCCTTCGCCCCCGCGTCCATCGCCTCGTTCGCCAACCGGTCCGCGTGCTTGTTGCGTTCGCGCGGGATCCACTCGTACGTCACCCGGTCCGCCGGGAACACCCGGGACGCCTCCATCGCGAGCGGCTTCATGTCCGGGTGCTTGATCTTCCAGCGGCCCGACATCTGCTCGACGACGAGCTTGGAGTCCATGCGGACGTGCACGGACGCGGCGGGGTCGAGTTCGGCGGCGGCGCGCAGGCCCGCCACCAACCCCCGGTACTCGGCAACGTTGTTCGTCGCGACGCCGATGTACTCGGCCCGCTCCGCCAGCGTCTCGCCCGTCGCCGCGTCGATGACGACCGAGCCGTAGCCCGCGGGCCCGGGGTTGCCCCGGGACCCGCCGTCGGCCTCGACGATGAACTCCCGCACGCGCAAAGCTCCTTACAGGACCCTCAGGCCCTTACAGACCCGACTCGGCCGTGCGCACCAGGATGCGGCGGCAGTTCTCGCAGCGGACGACGGTGTCGGGCGCGGCCGAGCGGATCTCGTTGATGTCCGTGATCGCCAGCTCCTGGCGGCAGCCCTGGCAGGTCCGCTGGTACAGCTTCGCCGCACCGATGCCGCCCTGCTGCTCGCGCAGCTTGTCGTAGAGCTTGAGCAGGTCCGCGGGGATCGTGCCGGAGATGACCTCGCGCTCCTTGGTGACCGTCGCGACCTCGCCGTCGATGCCCTCGAACGCCGCCTCCCGGCGGGCCGTCGCGTCGTCGATCTTGCCCTGTACCGCGCCGACCCGCTCGGTCAGCTCGGCGACCCGCTCCTGCGCGGACTCACGGCGCTCCATGACCTCCAGGACGATGTCCTCCAGGTCGCCCTGGCGCTTGGCGAGGGAGGCGATCTCGCGCTGGAGGTTCTCCAGGTCCTTCGGGGACGTCACCGCGCCGGAGTCCAGGCGCTGCTGGTCGCGGGCGGCGCGCTGGCGCACCTGGTCCACGTCCTGCTCGGCCTTGGTCTGCTCGCGGGCGGTGTCGCTCTCCTCGGTCTGCGCGGCGACGAGGAGGTCACGCAGCTGCGTGGCGTCCTTGGTCAGCGCCTCGATCTCGGCGTGCTCGGGCAGCGACCGGCGCTTGTGCGCGAGCTGCTGGAGGCGGACGTCGAGGGCCTGGACGTCGAGAAGACGGATCTGGTCGGCGGGCGCGGCGTTCAGTTGGGGGCTCCCAGGTCAGTAAGGGTGGTGGACGCCGCGTGGGCGGTCCAGGGGTCGGTGACCGTGCGGGAGACGTGGACCCTGAGGTCCCATCCCTCCCGGTCGGAGATCTCGTCGAGCTGGGCGGCGGCCAGCTCGCACCAGGGCCATTCGGTGGCCCAGTGCGCCGCGTCGAGCAGCGCGAGAGGACTGTGGGCGCGGGCCTCGGAGGCCGGGTGGTGGCGCAGGTCCGCGGTGAGGAAGGCGTCCACGCCGGCGGCGCGTACGACGTCGAAGAGGCTGTCGCCGGAGCCGCCGCTGACGGCGACCGTGCGCACCACGGCTTCCGGGTCGCCGGCTACCCGGATGCCCTGCGCGGTGGCGGGGAGGCGCTCGGCGGCCTTCGCCGCGAACTCCTTCAGCGGCAGCGGGTGGTCCAGTTCGCAGATGCGGCCGAGGCCCCGGCGGCCGCTCGGGTCGGTCGGGTCCGGCACGAGGGGTCGTACGACCCGGAGGTCCAGCGCGCCGGCGAGGGCGTCGGAGACACCCGGGTCGGCGGTGTCCGCGTTGGTGTGGGCGACGTGCAGCGCGATGTCGTTCTTGATGAGGGTGTGGACGGCCCGGCCCTTGAAGTGGGTGGCCGCGACCGTCGTCGTACCGCGCAGATAGAGCGGGTGGTGGGTGACCAGCAGGTCGGCGCCCAGCTTCACCGCCTCGTCGACGATCTCCTGGACCGGGTCGACGGCGAACAGGACCCGCGTGACCTCCTGGTCGGGGTCGCCCACGACGGTGCCGACCGCGTCCCAGGACTCGGCCCGCTCGGCGGGCCAGAGGTTCTCCAGCGCGGCGATGACGTCCGAGAGACGGGGCGGGGAGACTTCAGACAGACGGGGCACGGGAAAAGGCTACCTGGCTGTTCTGTGCCGTTGTACCGGAGCGGGCCGTCGTCGTCCCGTACAGCACAATCGCCCCGGTTTCCTCAGGCGAATCGTTCCTGGGCCACCCTTTTGTATGAAGGGGGCGTCGCCCTGTCCCACGTCCGTGCGTGCGAAAACTAGCTTCGTGGCCGGAGGTGACCGAACGATGACGGCCTGTGCGATCGAGCCCACGGCGGCGGACGAGGACGGTACGCCGCAGGCTGGCTGCACGATCACCGCGGACGGCTCCTACGCCGCCCGCCTCACCCTGGACGGCGACTCCTGGTTCCCGGAGCGCTGGACGATGGACGGCCCGGAGCCCTACGCGGTGCCACTGCCCGGCAACCAGCCGGAGGAGCCCGGCACCGAGGTGCAGCCGATGGCCGACGGCCGGGTCCTGATCCGGCGGTTCGCGGACGGGCGGCACAACTTCTCGCTGCTCTACCCGACCGGCCCCGGCACCGGCGAGCTGCCCCTGGGCGCGGTCGAGTGCCCGGACGACGGGACCCGGCTGTGGCTGCTGCCCCCGGATCCGGGCGGGGAGAAGGCGTACGCCCTCGCCGTGGGCCGGCGGACGAGCGCGGTGTGGCTCGTGGCGGGCGGCACCTTCGGCCCGGAGCACCTCGCGGAGATCCCCGGGCGCTGCTCGGGCGGGGTGTGGCTGGACCGGACCGGGCGGATGCTGGCCCTGGACCGGGAGGTCGGCGGCTGCACCAAGGCGATCGTGGTGGACCTGGAGCGGGGCGGCGAGGTGTCGCCGCTGCTCCAGATCGCGGCCGGCAGCGACGACCGGCTGCTGCTGGCCGACCCGGACAGCGGGCTGCTGCTCATCGGCTCCGACGCGCCCTCGCCCGGGCGGCAGCGGCTGGGCTGGGGGGTCATGGGCAGCACGCTGCCGGTGCGCTTCCCGGAGAGCCTGCGGCTGCCGGAGTGCACGGTGACGCCGTTCGCGATCCAGCCGGGGCAGGTGCTGATGCCGGAGAGCTGCGCGGTGGCGCTGCGCATCGACGGGCCGCTGGGCAGCTGGGTCGGGGTGTGGCGGCCGGACGGACGGCAGGTGCACCATCTCGCGGCGCCCGTGGGGTGGTTGGCGGGCAGCGGGCTGTGGACGCGGGACGGGGTGCTGCGACTGCCGTACGCCACGGACGAAGTGCCGTGCGGGGTGGCCGAGTTGACGGCGCCCGAGCGGGAGGCACGAAGAGCCACTGCGAACGGGGGAACCGCGGGGGACGCGGGCCCGGGGGATCCGGACAGGGGCGGGACGGCCGCCGGGGAGACGCCGGGTGCGGCGTCGGACTCGGGTACCGGCGGGCCGTCGGAGCCGGATCCCCCGGAGCCTGTGGTGGAGGCCGCGGATGCCGCGTCCGTGGTGGATGCGGAACCGGTGGTGCCGCGTCCGGTGCCGCTCGGGAAAGCGCCGCTGGGACGTCTTGTAACGAACTAGTGCCGGTTGGCGTGGCCGCCTGGATTCGGCCCGTGGGGTGCCGGTTAAACTCGCCCGGCTGTAAGAAAGATCATGTTGACGGGGTGAGTTCTTCCGATGAGCGACGCACGCACGATCCAGCCGCCGCACACCGATTCCCAGGGTGCCTCCGGCCACGGCCGGCACCGCGGTCAGGTCTCGGCACAGGACGGCGATTCGGCCCCTCGTGGCCGGCACCGCAAGCCGGCCGACGAGAAGACCGAGTCGGCGGCCTAGGGACGACGCAGGACGAAGGCCCCGCCCACCTCCGAGGTGGGCGGGGCCTTCGTCTACTCGCGCTTGAGTCCCAGTACTTCCACCGCCCCGAACGTCTCCCCGTCCGCCCGTTCCGCGAAGTGCGGAGTGAGGGCCGCGTCGAGTTCGTCGTACGTGAACGTCTCCTGCTTGCTGTCGAACTTGGCCTGCACCCGCGGCCGTTCGACCACGGCGACCATCCCGCCGTGGACGACGAGCAGTTGTCCGTTGACGCGGGCGGCGGCCGGTGCGGCCAAGTAGCCGACGAGCGGGGCGACATGCTCGGGGGCGAGCGGGTCCAGCCGGTCCTCGGGGAGTTCGAAGCCCGCGAAGACGTCCTCGGTCATCCGGGTGCGGGCGCGCGGGCAGATGGCGTTGGCGGTGACGCCGTACTTGGCGAGGGCGAGCGCCGTGGAGGTGGTCAGTCCGACGATGCCGCCTTTCGCGGCGGCGTAGTTGGGCTGTCCGGCCGAGCCCGCGAGGAACGCCTCCGAGGAGGTGTTCACGATCCGCCCGTACACCCGCCCCCCGGCGTCCTTGGCCCGGGCGCGCCAGTGCGCGGCCGCGAAGCGGGTCGTGTTGAAGTGGCCCTTGAGGTGGACGCGGATGACCGCGTCCCACTCCCCCTCGCTCATCGAGAAGACCATGCGGTCGCGCAGGATGCCGGCGTTGTTGACGAGGATGTCGAGCTTGCCGAACTCGGAGACGGCCAACTCCACGAGTTCCCGCGCCTGTTGGAAGTCGGCGACGTCCCCGGTGTGGGCGAGCGCCCGGCCGCCCGCCGCGCGGATCTCCGCGGCGACCTCCTCGGCGGGGCCCGTGGAGGCCGCGCCGGAGCCGTCGCGCCCCGGTTGCCCGAAGTCGTTGACGACGACGGCGGCGCCGAGCCGGGCGAGTTCGAGCGCCTCGGCCCGGCCCAGGCCGCGTCCGGCGCCGGTGACGATCGCGGACAGCCCCTCAAGTGGCAGTGACATGGCCTGGGTTCCTCAGATCTCGATGCACGTACGGAGCGCGGTGCCCGTGCGCATCTGGTCGAGGGCCTCGTTGATCTCGGTGAGCGGCACCCGGTGGGTGATGAGCCCCTCCAGGTCGATCCGGCCGGCCCGCCACAGGGCGATGGTCCGCTCGTAGGAGGTCAGGACGTCACCGCCGCCGTACATGGACGGCAGGATGCGCTTCTCGTCGAAGAACAGCTCGAACATGTTGAGCTGGAGGAAGTCGTCCATGGCGCCCGCGCCGACGACGACCAGGGTGCCGCCGCGCCGGGTGTTCTCGTAGGCCGTGCGGGCGGTGGCGGACTTGCCGACGACCTCGAAGACGTAGTCGAAGCCTTCGCCGGCGGTGACCTGTTGCTTGGCGTCGGCCAGCTCGTCGGGCGAAACGGCCCTGGTGGCGCCGAACTTGAGGGCGGACTCGCGCCGGGAGACGACCGGGTCGACGGCGACTATCTCGGCCGCGCCCTTGAGCCTGGCCCCCTGGATCGCGGAGATCCCGACGCCGCCGCAGCCGATGACGGCGACGGACGAACCGGCCGCCACGTCAGCGGTGTTGAGGGCGGCGCCGAGTCCCGTGGTCACCCCGCAGCCGATGAGCGCGGCGATGTCGAAGGGCACGTCGTCGGGGATCGGCACCGCGCATCCGGCGTCGACCACGACCTCCTCGGCGAAGGTACCGGTACCGGCGAAGCCGAACAGATCGCCGCCGGGCCGCTTGAAGTTGGGGGTGCCGGCGTTCATGAACCCGGCCAGACACAGTTCGGTCTGGCCGCGCTTGCAGGCGGGACAGACACCGCAGGCGGGCAGCCAGCAGACCACGACCCGGTCCCCGGCCTTCACGTTCCCCACGCCCTCCCCGACTTCGATGATCTCGCCGGCGCCCTCGTGCCCCGGCACGAAGGGTGCGGGCTGTGGCAGGACGCCGCCCATCGCGGACAGATCGGAGTGGCACAGGCCGGTGGCCCGTACCCGGATCCGCACCTTGCCCGGGCCGAAGCCCACCGCCTCGACGTCGTCGAGGACCTCCAGCTTGTCCTGGCCGATCTCGTGCAGTACGGCTGCGCGCATGGTGCGGCTCCCCTCAGATCATGCGGAGTTCAGGCGGGTTCGAGGTTCAGGAGTGTGCGACGACGGTGTCCGCGAGGACGGGCGCGTCGTCCCGCTCGACGGCACTGACGGCGACGCGGGTGGACGTGGGCGAGTGCCACATGCGGATGCGCAGGGTCTCGCCCGGGTAGACGACCCCGGCGAACCGGGTGTCGTACGACCGCACCCGTGTCACGTCCCCGCCGAGCAGGGTGTCGACGACGGCCTTGAGCGCGATCCCGTAGGTGCACAGCCCGTGCAGGATGGGCCGTTCGAACCCGGCGACCTTGGCGAACTCGGGGTCGGCGTGCAGCGGGTTCCAGTCGCCGGAGAGGCGGTAGAGCAGCGCCTGGTCGGGACGGACGGCCCGCTCGACGACCCGGTCGGGTTCACCGGTGGGGGGTTCGGGACGGGCGGACGGGCCTCGGTCCCCACCCCACCCGCCCTCCCCCCGTACGAAGATCTGGGCGTCGTTGGTCCACAACGGGCCCTCGGCGTCCGCGACTTCGGTGCGCATGACCAGGACGGCCGCCTTGCCCTTGTCGTGGATCGCGGCGATCCGGCCGGTGGCGGTCGCGGTGCCGTCGACGGGCAGGGGGCGGTGGATCGTCAGCGACTGTCCGCCGTGCAGCACCCGGGCCAGGTCGACCTCGATGCCGGGCATGGACAGGCCGCTGATCACGCCGGGTGATCCGGAGCCGGCGACCGTGGCGAAGCTCGGCAGGACGTGGAGCCGGGACTCCAGGGTGTAGCGCAGCTCGTCCGGGTCGGTGGCGGGACTGGCCTTGTCGGGGTTCGCGCCCGCACCGATGCCGAGGTGGTAGAGCTGCACGTCCTTGGAGTTCCAGGAGATCTCACCGGAACGGGGTTCGGCGGCAAGGGCCTTGGCGGCGTCGATGGGCAAGGCGGCTCCCTCGGGTTCGGAGTCGGGTTCGGAGAGGGGCTCCGAGACCTCGGTGCGGCCGTCCGCACCGTCGGCCGCACCGAGGTCGTCACGGGCCGATCTAGAACGCGTTCCAGTCCGGCGCCCCCTGTATAGCCCAGCGCACGGGAGTTGTGAAGACTCCTGACGG